>JAYVPS010000270.1:0-3565 GCA_043757225.1 Cytophagales bacterium
GCAACGTCTACCAACTTCATTGATCGTGCCGGCATGAATTCGATGAAGGAGCGAGCAGAAAAATTTAGCATGAAGCCCGAACCTGTCTCCCAAATTGCCATTGACGGAATGTTCAAAGGCAAAGCTGAAATTCTACCTGGCTTTGTTAATTGGATATCTGTTCAGTTTACCTATTTAATGCCAAAGTTCATACCTGAAAAAATAGCGGAGGGGCTTTATAAAACCAAGTAGGATTGATTACCTGTTGGTGATAGTCAAATTCGAATCCATCATAACTTTCGTGGAATTCTGATTACTTTTGTTGTCTAATTCATGAAGAAGGTCGCCTTTTATACCCTTGGTTGTAAGCTCAACTACTCAGAGACTTCTTCGATATCGAGGAAATTTGAAGAGAAGGGATACCAAAAAGTTGATTTCACCGATTCACCGGATATTTTTATTATCAACACTTGCTCGGTTACAGAAAATGCCGATAAGAAGTGTCATAAGGTAGTGCGAGAGGCACGCGCAATTTCACCGAATGCTTTTGTTGCCATTATTGGATGCTATGCACAATTGAAGCCAAAAGAAATTTCTGAAATACCTGGGGTTGATGCTGTTCTTGGAGCTGCTGAAAAATTCCAATTGGTAGAACTCCTTGACGGTTTTATTAGACCTGAAAAACCAACTGTGCTTGCTTCGGAAATTGACAAAGCCAATCAATTCAATACCTCCTACTCCCTTCAAGATCGAGTACGCACTTTTTTAAAAGTGCAAGACGGTTGTGATTACTCCTGTTCGTTTTGCACAATTCCTCTGGCCAGGGGAGCCAGTAGAAGCGATAGTATTTCTAACATCGTGGCAACCGCAAAAAAGATTGCCTCCACCAATGTAAAGGAGATCGTTCTCACTGGAGTAAATACAGGAGATTTTGGTTTACAAAATGGAGCGCGCAAAGAACGATTTATCGAGCTAATCAAAGAATTGGATCAATTGGAAACCCTTGAGCGTTTCCGCATATCTTCTATTGAGCCTAATCTTTTAACAGATGAGATTATTGAATTTGTCTCGCAATCAAAAAGGTTTGTTCCTCATTTTCATATTCCCCTGCAGTCAGGCTCCGATAAAATCTTAAAACTCATGCGTAGGCGGTACCAGCGTGAGCTTTATGTAAGCCGGGTAGAGAAAATAAAATCCTTAATGCCCCATTGTTGTATTGGTGTAGATGTTATCGTTGGGTTTCCTGGCGAAACCAAACAAGACTTTTTGGAAACTTATCAATTCTTAAATGAGTTGGATATCTCCTACCTACATGTATTCACCTATTCTGAGAGAGATAATACGTTGGCAGCTGAAATGAAAAACCCCGTTCCTGCCAAAGAGCGTAGCGAACGGTCAAAAATGCTCCACATACTCTCTGATAAAAAAAGAAGAGCCTTTTATGAGCAGAATATTGATAGAGAATTTAAAGTACTTTTTGAAAATGATATTGAGGATGCTAGAATCCATGGATTCACGGAAAACTACATCCGCGTAGGCGTCAATTACGACCCCCTGTTAGTGAATGAAATCCTTAAAGTCAGGCTTACATGCGTTAATCCCAACGGGACAATGGAAGCAGAAGAACTTGTAAATGAGGTTTTCTCGCATTAGAGGCCTTGAAGTAATCCTTTAGCTGCCACTTTCATGTACAACTTCAAGTAAGGTTTCGGACAATCTTGTCAAAGAAATCATAATTCAGGTCTTTTTTGTGGATAATAGACAATCGACTTACGCTCATATAATTCGATGCGTGTTTCAAAATTGGGGTTGGGTGGTAAACTATACTTTTGTGTCTGTAAAAAGGAAAAAACACAAACACACCCCTATGAAAAGCTTAATCGTATTTTTAATTGCAGTCGTTCTTTTGACTTCTTGTGGAATGGAGACTGTTCATTGCCATAGCTATGGCCAAACCAACAACAATACTAAGCACGGCAAGAAATTGCAGGCACGCTACACAAGCAAGCATAGGATATAGTCCCTATTTTGTCATCATTCCATCTTTGATCTCTAATCTCCTATCGGTCATGGAGGCAAATTCCTGATTGTGGGTAACAATCACAAAGGTTTGTCCAAATTGATCACGCAACTTGAAGAAAAGCTGATGAAGTTCTGATGCATTTTTTGAATCTAAATTTCCGCTCGGTTCATCAGCCAGTACCAGCACCGGAGAGTTGATAAGTGATCGGGCAACTGCTACCCGTTGTTGCTCTCCTCCAGACAATTCAGAAGGTTTATGCATCGCCCTTTCCTTTAGGCCTAACAAAGAAATCAACTCCAATGCCCTTTCGCGCACTTTACTCTCTTCCTTTTTAGCGATCAAGCCTGGGATCATCACATTTTCAAGAGCCGAAAACTCTGGCAACAGGTTGTGAAACTGAAAGACAAATCCGATATGCGAATTCCTAAAAGCCGCTAACGAGTTGGCAGATCTGGTAAAAACATCTTGCCCATCAATTTCTAACGTACCTGAATCCGGAATATCTAATGTTCCAAGGATATGAAGGAGTGTGCTTTTACCAGCACCGGAGGCACCAACAATAGAGATTACTTCACCTTTTTTGATGTCGATGTCTACTCCTTTTAAAACTTTTAGATCGCCATATGATTTGTAGAGAGCTGTTCCTTTTAGCATGAGAAATTTTAATTGTTGAAATAAAGGTTTAAAAAAAGTAGCTTGCTTCCAAAATATATCTCTATGAACATACATGAATACCAAGCCAAAGATATCCTAAAGAAGTTTGGAGTTGCCGTTCAGCGCGGTATTGTTGCAGATACTCCTGACAAAGCCGTTGCTGCTGCCAAAGAAATTATGGCAGAAACAGGCTCGAAGTGGTTTGTGGTAAAGTCGCAAATCCATGCGGGTGGCCGAGGGAAGGGAACGGTGAAAGAGACTGGTTCTAAGGGGGTTGTGATTGCCAAAAGTATTGAAGAAGTATTCGATAAGTCAAAAGCAATTCTTGGTGGCACATTGGTCACTATTCAAACCGGTGCAGCAGGCAAAAAAGTTAATAAAGTATTGATTGCCGAAGATGTCTACTATCCTGGTGAATCAGAGCCTAAGGAATATTATATGAGCATCCTTCTGGATCGCTCTACCAGCAAGCCGGTGATCATGGTTTCAACGGAAGGTGGGATGAACATAGAGGAAGTAGCGGCCACTCACCCCGAAAAAATTATAAAGGAATGGGTTGATCCTACCATCGGGCTTCAGCCATTTCAAGCTAGAAAGATAGCCTTTGCGTTAGGTCTTGAAGGAAATGCTTTTAAGGAGATGGTGAAGTTCGTTAATTCACTTTACGCTGCCTATATCGGCCTGGACGCTTCGATGTTTGAAATCAACCCGGTATTAAAAACTTCTGATAATAAAATTCTTGCTGTTGATGGAAAGGTCAACTTAGATGACAATGCTCTCTTTAGACACAAAGATCTGGAGGAACTGAGAGATATTTCGGAGGAAGATCCACTTGAGGTAGAGGCTGGAAAATCAGGGCTTAACTATGTTAAACTAGATGGTAATGTGGGGTGCATGGTAAACGGTGCT
>JAYVPS010000271.1:0-3509 GCA_043757225.1 Cytophagales bacterium
AATCAAATCATGTTTTTATGTTTGCTGTGTCAAGGGTGAAACGGAAATAGGCACTGCTGGAGAGCAACCTATCAGGGATGCCCTTGATGGTTCGACAAAAATGTGTTTCAACGGGCCATCACAAGGTGGTCCGTTGACATTTTGGAGAACCCTCATGCCTTCAAAAACTCATCGATGAATTTCATTTTTCTTTTCAACGATAGCCCGTTATGATTTCGCAGTTTGTTCTTCATATCGGCAAAGTGGCCATCAATGGCATTGGTCGTATTGGGGATGTTGATCTCAATATTTTCATACCATGTAAAAAGCCAAGGCATGTTGGTCTTCAAGCTCCTGTAAGCGCTGCGGAGCTTGCGATGCGTGTAGCGATTTTTCCCTGCCTTGTCTCTGCTGCGCTCATTGAGAAAGGCCTCCCACTTTGTATGCCACGCAGCGAGTCCTCCCTCAAAACTTTCCTTGTCTGTTTGGGACAACAGGAGCGTATGTTCCCGTAGCTCCTTGGCTGCTTGCATCTTGGGCTTGCGGGTGAGGTAGCGGGTGACGATGGCCACTTGGTGGAACTGGCACATTTGTTTTGGGACGGTGGGCATTAAGGAGAGCAGTCCTTTCCTCCCATCGCATACGATGGCCTTTATGTCAAGCCCGCTCTCTTTTAAAAACAAGAGGCTGCCGCGTACAGGCCATTGGTCTCGTTCTTGACGTATTGCTTGTAAAGGGTTCTTGCCACTATAGGCATCTTTGAACAGCATCACGCCAAAGCCCCTGCCAAAGTATGTTGTGTCCATCAACACAACCACTGCCGCTTTTGCAAGGGTTGGTTTTTCCACCCTCACCTTATCAATCTTCCGCTGGATTGTTTTGATGGAGAAGCCATACTGTAAGCCCAACTGCTGGTAGGTCTGTTTACCTGCTGTGTATTGCTGCCACAGATGGTTGTTATCTATCCGCTCGCCCCCTAAAAACTGTCGGCCGCAAGAGGCACATTTATACAATTGGACGCCTTTGACCTTACCGTTCTTCTTTGTGATTTTTAACCCACAGCGAAAGCAGTTTTTTTATTCATAGCTTTGATTTGCTCTAAAGCTAATGACAGCAGGGGGTTCAGCAATTATCAGCCTAATAAATGTCCATTAAGCCCCAAGTTACAGTGTGAGGAATATCGCTATCAAACTTTTGCTAAAATAATTTCACCAACATAGCTGAGAAATTAATTTCTGGGCTGCGGAATATATTATGCCTTATTTTGTCTAAGACACGTAACGTTTATCTATGAAAACTCTATTCACAACTTTTTGCTCAATTCTTTCCTTACTTTTTCTATCCGGTTCAACACCGAATCGTTCACAATATTATTATTCAAATTATGAAAATGTATTGGGTACATCTTTTGAATTAAAAGTGAGTGCCTCTTCGGAGCAAGTCGCTGAAATAGCTGAGCAAACTGCTCTCAACGAAATTGATAGACTGAATAAAATTTTGAGCAGCTACGACCCGACAAGTGAATTTAGCCAATGGCAAAAAACAGTAAATGTTGAAGTTCCTGTCTCTAAAGAACTCTTTGAAGTTTTATCTCTTTTTGATGAATGGACTGCAACGACAGACGGAGCATTAAACGCTTCAGCAGCCGTTGCTTCCGCCATTTGGAAGAAAGCTTCGGCAGAGCAACGCCTTCCAGTACAAAATGAATTAACAGCAGCGGTTGCACAAATGAATAAAAAACATTGGAGTCTAAATGCTGAGAGACAAACCGCGATACATCTAACCAATAATCCTTTAGTCTTCAATTCGTTTGTAAAGGGTTACATTATCAACAAGACTTCGCAGCGCGTAATGAGCATTGATGGAATAAGTTATTCCGTTATCAATATTGGTGGCGATATTAAAGTTGCTGGTGTTGAACAAGAACAAATTGGAGTTGCTAATCCGAAAGCCTTTGCCGAAAATGATAAGCCTATTGGGCACTTAGCTTTAGAGAATAAAGCCATCGCAACAAGCGGAAATTATAAGCGCGGATTTAAGATTGGAAACGAATGGTACTCTCATATTCTTGATGTGCGCACTGCTATTCCTGCTAAAGAAATAATAAGTGCAACAGTGGTGGCAAACAATGCAGTTGATGCAGGAGCATTGGCGACAGCCTTCAATATTCTTACACCAAACGAAAGTAAAACGTTGGCTAAACTAATTCCCGGAGTTGAGTATTTAATCATAACTAAATCTGGAAATCAAATTGCGAGCGATGGTTGGAATGAGCTTGTGCTAAAGAATGAAGACAACATTGATTTTAAACCCTCCACCAAAGCAGAGGCCGACTTTGAAGTGGTTATTGATTTGGAGTTGGCAGCATTTGAAGGAAGATCTCACCGCCCATTTGTGGCCGTCTGGATAGAAGATGAAAAGAAAGAATCCATCCGCAATTTAGCTGTGTGGTATAACAAGCCTCGTTGGCTTCACGATTTGAGAAGGTGGTCTAATAAGCATGAGTCTTCTGTGATGAACATGGATCAATTGGAATCCATAACAGGCGCTACGCGTTTGGCTGGAAAATATTCCATAAAATGGAATGGCAGTAACGATTCAGGTGAAACGGTGCCTGCGGGAAAATACACGATTTACATCGAGGCTGCCCGCGAACACGGAACATATCAATTGATAAAACAAGAAATCGACTGGAACAACAAGGCCACTCATGTCGATTTGCCAAGTGGTATAGAGATTATTGCCGCTTCGCTAGACTATCATAAAACTCCGAAAAACTAATTTGTTGAATTGAAAGTATGATTAAAAGAGACATTGCTACATGGACAAGGTGGCTACATATCTATTTGTCTATGTTCAGCTTTGTGGTGCTGCTGTTTTTCGCAATAACCGGAATTACTCTAAATCATCCCGACTGGTTAACTAAACAAGAGGCCAAGACTATTTCTTCTCACTTAAATAAAGAGTGGGTAAAAGGCACCGATACATTATCGGTAAACAAATTGGGTATTGTAGAGCATTTCCGTAATACTTACTCCATCAAAGCGAGAGTCAGCAATTTCATTTCAGACGAAAGTCAATGTAGTCTATCTTTCAAAGGCCCAGGTTATTCTGCCGATGCTTTTATTGAAAGAAGCACTGGAGAGTATGAGCTTACCATTATTGCGCCAGGTTCAATAGCTGTTCTTAACGATTTGCACAAAGGTCGCGATACCAGAGCATCCTGGGTTTGGGTAATTGACGTATCCGCTATTCTTATGATTTTGGTCTCTTTAACCGGTTTTATCATGATCTTCTACCTGAAAAAAAAGAGATCTGCCGGCCTCTTCCTTTTTGCTATTGGAATAATAACCCTCTTTGTTCTTTATAATCTGATTGCCTAAGTTCGTTTCTAGGGGAAAGCCGTTCGACTTTTTGCCTGTGGTCGGTGTTTTTACCTATGGTCGGTGTTGTCACCGACCAATTTTTTATTTCTTTTTTATAAATGATCTTCATAATGTGTGAGGAAGCCCCACTCATCTTGGTTCAAC
>JAYVPS010000272.1:0-13132 GCA_043757225.1 Cytophagales bacterium
CATCAATTTTATCCCAACTGAAAAGTATGGACCGTAGGAAGGAGAACTTGTCTTTGTCCAATCAGTACTTCCACTGTAGTTCAAGTTTGTCATTTCTAAACCTGCTCCACCATAAAAGACACTTTGCGTTTCTAGTTTCAGGCTCTTGATAGCCGGTGACTCTGTACTTTCATTTATATAAAACACCAAATTAGTCAAGGAGTGTGCATCACACCTTGCTTTTTTTAATTTCCACTGAAGATCTTCGGTAAGCCTTCCAGCTTTTGCAGCCTCCGTATAGAGTTGTTGCTTATACGTTTCTTGAATCCTTTTACCTCCATTTAGAATCCTTTTTATTTCATAAATCAGTTCAACGGGTATAGTTTCATTGGATGGCATTATGTAGAATCTTTCCTTTAGATCATCTCTAAAGGAATAGAGTGATAGAAATTTTCCTTTGCTAAGCAGCTTCAAAAAAACAGTATCCTTGCGTGAAGGAGTTTCTACTAGAGACTCACTTCTTCCCATTCGAATGTCATTCATTGACAACGAAACAAAAAAACGTTCATAGATCGCAAAATTCTCCAGTAAGAAACTGGCAACCTCATTCACACTCAGGGTTTGTTGGTTGCTTTGGTCTTGTTGTTTCTTAAATTTTAATTGCAATGGATTGCCCATCGATTCCCGAATGTCAATATAGCCTCGGATGGTATCTGATGTATTCGTGACATAATATCCTTTTTCATAGGTATTCTGAGAAAAGGAGATTGTGTATCCTAAAACCAAGGATAGTAAAACAATAGCACTCTTAAACTGCTTTGAGGTGAGTCTATTTTTTTTCATGTGGGCAAATATACCGTACCCCAGCAACCGGCACAAGCACCAATATTATTTTATAACCAATTAGTTAGTGGGCTGTTTCTTTTATTGAAGGCCAGGAATTAACCGGCCTTCAATTATTTTTTTAATCAACGTGCAGCTACGGATGCCGAAGTTTTTACCAGGTTGATGGTCAGTTCTGTGGCTTTTTAATAATTTACGTTTTCACTTAAAATGATAATTCAATCCCAGCCTGACGCCAACCATTGTCGTTGTCCAGAGTTTAGGGGAATTACCAAGATAAGATAAACCAGGGTTGTACTCAACCACAGATTCCATTCGTTTACTAAAATGAAGTCCCGTTCGCAGTGAAAATGAAATATAATTCTTTAGATTAAAAAAATCTGAAACAGTAGCGGTGTTGATATAGGTAGGGTACGTTTCGGTAACGGTAGTGAGGTTGTTACTATAAGTGGTCAGGTTTCCCCGAATACCGGCACCTACATAGTATTTTATTTTTTCAGTCTTAATCAAGTTATAATCAACCACGAGTGTCAATCCCGTATTAGACTGATTAAATGTAGAAACTATTTGCTGAGGAACATAGCTTATTGAATTGTTGGCTAGGGTTTTAAAACTTGCTGTATTTATTGACACCTCTGTGCAGAAAGCAAACCGGCCAGCTCTCACATGTGGGCTAAATTTCATCCCAAGCAGGAAGTAGGGATTATACGATGTTTCATTCGACTTTATCCATTCTGAGCCTCCTTTATAGATCAAATCCGTTATGGAAATACCAGCTCCTCCATAAAAATTTATCGCTAATTGCGAGCGGCCTCCACTCGAAGAATTCGCAATCTTGTCGGTGTTTCCATTTATAATATTAACGATGCCTGTTAATGATTTTATTCCATAAGGAGCCTGTTTTAATTTCCGTTCAAATTCAGGAGTAAGTTTTCCGGCTTTTGCAGCCATCGTGTAAAGTTGCTGCTTATAAGTTTCACGCAATCTTTTGTTGCCATTGGGCAGTTTTTCAATTTCGTAGATCAGTTCCTGGGGGGTACTCTCGTTGATTTCTTTAATGAAGAATCTTTCTTTCAATGCATCTTTATGATAGTAGAGTGATAAGTAGTTTCCATTGCCTAGCATTTTCAAAAACACGGTATCTATTTTAGCGTCTGGCTTCAGCGGTGAAGTCCTATTGAGGTTGACATCATTCATGCTAATAGCAACAAAGTGGCTTTGAAATATGGCGCCATCATCTACTGAGAAACTGCTGGCTTCTGACGATCTGATTTTTTGTCCTTCAATTTGGTCAAGTTGTTTTTTAAAAGTAAACTCTAATGGATTCTTGTCCCATTCTTTTTCTAAAATAAAACCTCGAACTGTGTCCCCTTTTGTGTCAACATAAAACCCTTTTTGGTAGCTGTCTTGTGAATAGGAAATGCAGCAAGAGATTTGTAAGACAATAAAAACTAAAATATACTTTCTACTCATTGCAACTTGGTTATTTTGTGTTAGGTACTATTTACGGACGGCAATATATATAAATCTAGGGTATAATGGACATTTTTCTGGCTATTCAATAGACAGCATTTGCTATTTCGTCAGGCAAGTAATACGCATCTTGATGAACTGTTTGTATTACTTTTAATAGCTCGTTCGCATAGCCTTTGGCAACAAAACTTCTTACTCCTACTTTGTTCATTTCAATGATATACTTCTCTTGCTCAAAGAAAGTATGCGCTATTATTTTTATGAGGGGATGTTTTTCGCGGATAATTTTCGATGCTACTATGCCGTTCATGATTGGCATGTTGATGTCCATTAAAATAATGTCAGGCTGTTCTGACCCAAGCTGATTGATTATATCTTGTCCGTTGATGGCAATCTGAACAATTTCTATATCCGCTTCACTTTGTAAGGAGAGTTACTAAAGAATTCCGAGCTAATTCATGATCGTCCACTATCGCCACTTTTATCTTGCTCATATCTACCTATTAAAAAGATCAAAAGGTACCTGTAGTTGATGTTAAAAGTTTTTTGCTTAGGTGGTGAAATCTAAAGAACATGGCGGCAGCGGTTAAGGTTAACCCAATCAATAATCCCATCCAAATTCCAGATGCACCATAGTTCATCTTGAAGCCCAGCCAATAACCAAGCGGTAGCCCGATCACCCAATAGGCAACGAAGATGAAGATAGAAGGCACTTTTACATCCTGTAGTCCGCGCAAAGCCCCAATACAAACCACCTGCGTGCCATCAGCTAGTTGAAAAAATCCTGCGATCACAATTAAGGGAACGGCTATGGCAATAACTTCCGGATCATCAATATATATAGCAGGAAGAAAATTTTTCCCTGCAATGAAAAACAAGCCCCACAAGGTCATGATGCCAAGTGCCAGACCTAATAAAGTGAAGCCAACAGTGCGCATAGTCCTATAGTCTTTTTTGCCTATTTCATTGCTCACGCGGATGGTAGCGGCAGCAGCAAGCCCGGTGGTGGTCATGTAACTGATAGTGGCGAGGTTAATAGCAATCTGGTGTGCAGCTAATGACTTGGCTCCAAGCCAGCCCATCATCACAGCAGAGAAATCGAAAGCTGCGACTTCAAAAATAAATTGTACTCCGGCAGGAAGGCCTATGTTAAGCATTTTTTTTATCAGCGCTTTTGAATAACCACCAATAGAAAATCCTTGACGGAAATTTTTAAATGCCGGTGCATGGTAAATATAAAAAGCAATGGAAATGGCCATGGCGATGCGAGATAGGAGTGTTCCGTAGCCGGCCCCAACTAGGCCCATGGCGGGGAATCCTGCATGACCGTAGATAAAAATATAGTTCAATACAATGTTTAGAAGGTTGCTGCCAATCACCACAAACATGGCAATGCGCGTAAAAGAAAGTCCTTCCGAAAATTGGCGGAAGGTTTGGAACAATAATGTGGGGATGATGGAGAACGTGATGATGTCCAGATAAGGGATGGAGAGTACTACTACTTCTGCGGGTTGGCCGATGTGATACAGAATATTCTTGCCGAAATATACAATCACCACCAAAACCAAACTCGTTACGAAGTTGATGGCCAGCCCGTGCTTGAGGGTATCGCTGATATTTTTGTTGTTATGCTCACCTTGGGCAGAAGCAACTAACGGTGTAATGGCATACGAAACACCAATTCCGAAAAGTAAAATCACATTGAAGGCAACATTTGCCAGTGCAGCAGCGGCCAGCGGCTCGGCACCGATATGGCCGACCATAATACTGTCTGTAACGCCCATCATCACGTGCCCCAACTGACTCAACATTACCGGGTAGGCAAGGAGAATGCTTTCTTTAATATGAGGTTTATATTTCGAAAAGTCCATTGTCTTTAGTTATTACTCATGAGCAACCTATTGCTCTGAACTAATAACCAGCAAGGCAATTTTCGAGATCCCCATTACACTTAGGCTATCGGTAATTTTTCCCTCCATCACCATTTGAAGAGCTTCTTTAAATGGAAGTTTCCAAACTTTTAAATCAGCTTCTGTCTCCTCTAAATTTTGAGTGCCTTCCTCCAGCTCCTCAGCAAGAAAAACAAACCCCTCTTCATCAGAGACGGAGTTAGATAAATGAGACTGTAATATTAAAGTCCATTTTTTCGCTGTCAGTCCAGTCTCTTCTTTCAGTTCCCTTTTAGCGGCCTCCAACACCTCCTCTCCAAGTGGCCCACCTCCCTCGGGTATTTCCCAACTCCACTCATTCAGCGTATAGCGATGCTGCCCTACTAGCCATGTGTTTTTATTTTCGTCAATGGCAACAATGCCAATGGCTTTATTTTTGAAATGCACTCTTCCGTAAATGCTTTTTCCCCCAGCAGGGTTAAGCACTTGATGCTCTTCCAGTTTAATCCACTTATTTTCGTAGATGTCTTCACTCGAAAGAGTTTTCCAGGGATTGGGTCTATGTTCTGACATCAAAATGAGTTTAGGTTTCCAAAACTATCATTTTTTCTTTTTGCTTCCATGAATTGTAAAGGTAAGTTTGTATGTGTTACGTTCCTCATTTACCAAGACATTAATTGAAGCCGGCTGCGATGAGGTAGGGCGCGGCTGCCTGGCAGGGCCTGTAGTGGCAGCCGCTGTAATACTTCCAAAAAAATATAAGCATAAACTACTGACCGATTCAAAGCAGTTGAAGAGTGCAGAACGGGGGCTTTTACAAGAGGAAATAAAGCGAGAAGCCATCGCTTGGGCGATAGCCGAGGTTAGTCATGAGGAAATAGATGTCATCAATATTTTAAATGCATCTTTCAAGGCCATGCACTTGGCATTGGATCAACTTACGGTGACGCCTGAGTTTTTATTGATTGATGGAAATCGCTTTAACCCTTATCGGGACATCAAATATGAATGTATTGTAAAAGGAGATAGTAAATACCTTTCTATTGCAGCCGCTTCGGTCTTGGCCAAAACGTATCGCGATGGATTGATGGCAAAACTGTCCATACAATTTCCAGGTTATGGATGGAACACCAATGTAGGATACCCAACGGTGGAACACCGAGATGGGATTCGAGCATTGGGTATTACTCCTTATCATCGAAAGTCGTTTCAGTTATTGCCATCACAATTAGAATTATTTGAGTAATTTTCTGCATGAAGTTTAATCTCTTCAAAAAGAAAGAATACACGTTTGATTTGGAAGTCACGCGTATATGCAAAGTGTGCAGCAATACTTTCCATGGACGCTATTGCAATATTTGTGGTGAAAAGGTCTTTGAATCTCATGAACGATCACTCTTCAACTTTTTAGATAGCCTCCTCAATGCCTTTACTTTTTTGGATGGAAAGTTCATCCAGAGCTTAAAGTTATTGCTTACTCGACCCGGCCAACTCTCGCGCAATATTGCAGATGGTATGCGCGTTCCGTACATGAAAATGGTTTCATTATTTTTTGTTGCCAACTTCTTCTACTTTCTTTTTCCCATGTTTGATTCATTCAATTCATCCCTCCATACACAGATGAACTCTCTTGGTGAGCACAGCATACGAGCAAGAGAAATCGTTAAACAAAAAGTAGAGAGAGATAAAATCGATATTCAAGAGTTTAAACGCAATTACCAAAATCAATCTACTAATCTATCTAAATTATTGATTGTACTGTTAGTGATAATGTTAACGGGAATCTTAATGATTGTAAACTACTCTCGCGCTGCTTATTTCTTTGATCACTTACTCTTTGCATTGGAATATTATAGTTTTCATCTATTGATAAACTTGGTGATACTGGCGAACGGATTTAAATTATTGATTCAACTAGTTAGTCAATGGGGATTGGATTGGAGTGCCTTGCTCTCGGACGAAATATTTTCGTTGGTTGTTAGTATCAATGTTTTTTATTTTCTTATTCGCGGTCAGCAAATATTCTATAAGCAAAAGTGGTATTGGGCTATCTCGCGCTCGGCTGTAATTTTTTACCTCATTCAGCAAACCGTGTATCTGTACCGAACCTCGTTGTTTTACATTACAATGTGGTTCATGTAATGACGTATTCTAATAATTCAACCTAGTTTAGTTCCATGTGCCTTATCTTCTTTGCTATTCAGCAGCACCCAAACTATAAACTCATCATCGTGGCCAACCGCGATGAATTTTATAATCGCCAGACAGCCCCGGCTGATTATTGGCAAGATCACCCAACCATTGTAGGCGGTCGAGATTTGGAAGCAAGAAAACCCGATGGCAGTTGTGGCACCTGGATGGCCATGACAAAATCAGGAAGAATCGGTATGGTCACCAACTATCGCGATCCGAAAAACATTGACCCCAACGCACCCTCGCGTGGACATCTTGTCTCTGATTATTTGGAAAGCCAAATCGACCCCTCTGATTACCTTAATGAGATCAGCGCTAATGGAAAGATTTACAATGGATATAATTTGGTAGTCGGGTCATTGAATGACCTCTGGTATCTATCCAACTATCAAGATAAAATAGAGAAACTACCACCCGGGTTGCACGGCTTGAGCAATCACCTGCTAAATACCCCTTGGCCGAAAGTGGTGCATGGAAAAGTTAAATTATTAACCCTGATAGAAGCCAAAACAATTTCCGCTGAGAAATTATTTGACTTCTTACAAAATACAGATCAAGCCGAAGATAGTCACCTTCCTGAAACCGGCATTGGCTTAGAACGAGAGCGCGCCCTCTCATCTATGTTTATAAAAACAAAAGGCTACGGCACCCGCTGCTCTACCGTAGTGTTAGTTGATAATGATAACCATGTTGAGTTTACCGAACGAGTTTATGACCTTACCACCTTCGAATATTTAGATAAGACTTTTAAGTTCAAGCTGCTCTCGTAACAAATCAACCAATCCCACGTCTTTTGCTTAGGTTCATAAAATAACACCACTTTTTTTAACCAAAACCATGTTGTTTTGTAACCAATTAGCGTTTCATCAGTTCAATGAGTAAAGAACTTTTGAGCTGGCCACTTCATCTAACAAGAAAATAGATAGCATGAGCAAAATCATAGAAACAAAGGAAATTTCGAAGGTTTATAAAATGGGCAACAACATTGTCAATGCCCTTCAGTCAATTTCAATCTCCATCGACAGGGGCGAGTACGTAGCCTTTATGGGGCCTTCCGGCTCGGGCAAATCAACCCTTATGAATATTGTGGGCTGTCTCGATTCGCCCACTTCAGGCACTTACATGCTAAATAGCAACCTAGTAAGCGAGATGACTGAGAATGAATTGGCCGCCATTCGTAACAAAGAAATTGGTTTTGTTTTCCAAACCTTCAACCTTCTGCCGCGCGCTTCAGCACTTGAGAACGTTGCTTTGCCGTTGATATATGCCGGGTACAATAAAAGTGATCGCCAAGAAATTGCAATGGGCGCATTAGAAAGTGTAAGTTTGGGAGATCGTTACCATCATAAACCAAACGAACTTTCCGGTGGGCAGCGCCAGCGTGTAGCCATTGCCCGAGCGCTGGTGAATAGTCCCTCCATCATTTTGGCCGATGAACCTACCGGTAACCTAGATACTAAAACTTCGTACGACATTATGAACCTTTTTCAAGATCTGCACGACAAAGGCAACACGATTATCCTTGTGACACACGAAGATGACATTGCACATTATTCGCACCGCATCATTCGCCTCCGCGATGGGTTGATTGAGACTGATCGCAAAAATGAAAATGTTACCCGTAACCCGGCTTCCGGTGTGTTAGTACATTAGACCTACTTTTAATTTTTTTTTGCGGCCCCCTCGTTCCTGTACGCAAACCTATGCACTCGGGTCAGGCTATTCGCTCCAAGTCCGGCCGCGCAAATCAATCACACTTCGGGCTTTCCGCTGCTATCCTTGGCCGGTTCTTCCATCAGTGAGCACGTTGCGTCTTAGCGTAAAATATCGCAGCCGTTAATCATAAAATCATTGTAATCATAGGATAGCTTTCTGTACTTTTGTCGATTAAATCAAAACCATGAAATGGCAACGTGTAAAGTTTACCATACGAAGAGATAATGTGCTTGGGTCATTTCAACTTACCGTTATAAACAAATTAAAATATGAATTTCTTTAAATCGTTTTTGGCTTCGTGCTTAGGCTCGCTGGTGACATTTGTTCTTCTCATTCTTATAATCGTTAGTTTCTTCGCAGTAGCAGTCTCCAACATGTCATCAGGCGAGTCAGAAATAGCCGTAGAAGATAATTCTGTACTGCACCTAAAACTAGATATGCCCATTGCAGAAATGGAAGTTGAAAATCCTTTTGAAGGATTGCCAATTCCCGGAACTGCTGATGCTACCATTGGACTTCTGCATTTCAAGAAAGTAATCGAGCATGCTTCTGAAGATCCCAAGATTAGAGGAATCTATTTAGATGTTTCCTATTTTATGGGCGGCTATGCAATGGCCAAAGAGGTGCGCGAATCATTGTTGAGCTTCAGAAAATCGGGTAAGTGGGTAATTGCCTACAATGAAGTAATGACAGAGAAATCATATTACATCACCTCGGCTGCGGACAAAGTTTATTTAAATCCCGAAGGCGAATTCGAATTTAATGGAATGGCTGTAGAGGTTTCATTCTTCAAGAAGATGTTTGATAAGCTGGACATTAAGCCCGAGATTTTTCGTGTTGGAGATTTTAAAAGCGCTGTGGAACCATTCTTTTTGGATAAGATGAGTGAGGCCAATCGCCTTCAGTTAAACGAGCTCATCAAAAGCATCAACGACAAGGTAGTTTCAGAGATTGCCACCAGTAGAAATATTGAACTATCTCGGCTTAAAGAAATCTCCGATCACATGTTGGCCACCAATACCATGCAAGCCAAAGAGTTAGGCTTAGTGGACTCATTGATTTATTACGATCAGGTGCTGGCGGAGTTCCGCCATCGCTTGGGGGTATCAAAAGATAGTGAGATCAATGTTATTAAATATGGAAAATATAAAAAAAAGGTGACAGAATATGGCAGTTCAAAAAATGAAATAGCGGTGATCGTGGCAGATGGTGATATCATGTCAGGCAAAGCACAGCAAGGCACCATTGGCTCCACTACGTTTGCTCAGGAACTTCGAAAGGCGCGCAATAACAACAAGGTAAAAGCCATTGTGTTGCGTATCAATTCACCCGGTGGTAGTGCGTTGGCTTCTGATGTTATGTGGCGCGAAGTGGTTTTAACGGCTAAAGAAAAGCCCATCATTGCTTCCATGGGCGATTATGCTGCATCAGGCGGCTATTATTTAGCAATGGGTTGCGATACCATCGTAGCCGAACCAAATACCATCACAGGCTCCATTGGAGTGTTCAGTGTGTTGTTCGATCTTAGCAGTTTCCTCGATAATAAAATCGGGATTACGTTTGATGAAGTAAAGACAGGAGACATTGGAGAATTAGTAACGGTAACGCGCCCATTAACAACTCCTGAGAAAGCCATTTGGCAACGCAAGACGGATGAGATTTACAAAAGCTTTACAAGCAAAGCAGCCGATGGAAGAAAGATGAATGTCGATGATCTTAGAAAAGTAGCTTCGGGTCGAGTGTGGACGGGTACACAAGCAAAGGAACGCGGCTTAGTAGATGTGCTTGGAAGTTTTGAAGATGCTGTGAAAATAGCGGCCAAGAAAGCCGATGTTGCCAATGACTATAAACTCAGGTATTACCCCAAACATAAAAGCTTCTTCGAAGAATGGATTAATGAAATGGAAGAAAATACCAAGACCAACGCCTTGAAAGCGGAGTTGGGTGAACATTATAAAGTGTTGGAACAAATTAAAAAATTGAAGACCTACCAAGGAGCACAAGCACGTATGCCTTTTGAATTGGAAATACACTAACCGTCATTACAAAGGGGTATCTGATTGTTTTTTTATTGGCTGTAGATTAGCGATTGAAGTAATCCCCAATTGAATATTTGTTATTTTTTAGAGTGAATACTATGACGATAAGAAACACTTGGACACGCGAAGAAATTTCAGAAATCTACAATACCCCGGTTTTAGAATTAATCTACCGGGCAGCAACTGTGCATCGTCAATTTAATGATGCGCAAGAAGTACAAGTGTGTACGTTGTTATCGGTAAAGACAGGCGGCTGTTCCGAAGACTGTGCTTATTGTCCGCAGGCAGCACGCTACCATACTGAAGTGAAGGTGCATAAGTTGATGGAGGTGGAAGAAGTGATAGGAAAAGCCCTAGAGGCAAAAGAAGCCGGGAGTACCCGTTTCTGTATGGGCGCAGCCTGGCGTGAAGTGCGTGACAACCGCGACTTTGATAAAGTGCTGGAAATGGTGAAGGGCGTAAGCACAATGGGTATGGAAGTATGCTGCACATTAGGCATGTTGAGCCATGAGCAAGCCACTAAATTAAAAGAGGCAGGGCTTTATGCCTACAATCATAACCTTGATACAAGCGAAGAATTTTATGGCGATATCATCACCACGCGTAATTATAAAGACCGGCTGGATACCCTAGAGAATGTGCGTGGCGCTAAAATTTCGGTTTGTTCGGGCGGTATCATTGGCATGGGGGAAGGAGAAGAAGATCGAATTGGGATGTTGCATACATTAGCCACCTTACTCGAGCATCCGGAATCTGTTCCTGTAAATGCGTTGGTTCCGGTAGCGGGCACTCCGCTGGAAGATCAGGAAAGAGTTTCAGTTTGGGAAATGGTGCGGATGATTGCTACGGCTCGCATCATTATGCCTAAAGCCATGGTGCGCTTATCAGCAGGTAGAGTACGGATGACATTAGAGGAACAAGCCTTGTGTTTCTTAGCAGGGGCGAATAGTATTTTTGCAGGAGATAAATTATTGACTACACCAAATCCTGGCTTAGTGCGAGATCAGGAAATGTTTCAGGTTTTGAATTTGAAGCCGCGAAAAGCTTTTAAAGAAGGAGTTGCTTTGTTATAAGTAGAGAGTTCCAAAAACCTTGAATCTTAGAAGTTTTATTTAGCGGCTTTGTGACTTAGCGTGAAAAAATAAGTATCCTCCCTGTCTGGGTAAGATGTCGGTGCCAAAATAAATTAGCGTTTTTATTTTGTGTCTTAGTGTGAAAAAATTAAATGCTGTTTAAAATGTCTGTGCCAAATAAATTGTATGGTATTGTAGCCTGTGGAGGTGCAAGTGCTCGCATGGGCACCGATAAAGGCATGCTGATTTACCATCAGAAACCACAACGTTATCATGTTTATAATTTGCTACAAAGTGGATGTGATAGAGTTTTTATTTCTTGCCGGGCATCTCAAGCAGTTGAAACAGAAAACGAATACGAAAAATTAGTTGATTTAGAATGTTACGAAAATATTGGCCCGATGGCTTCCTTACTTACTGCGAGGAGTCATTACCCGCAGGCAGACTTTTTTATTATTGGTTGCGACTATCCTTTCATAACAGAGAGGGACATTCAAGATTTTTTAGGTTCTATCCAAAGAGAAAAGTTAGCCGCGGCATTTTATAATAGCAAAGAGGAATTGTACGAACCCCTGCTAGCCTGGTATTCCGCTAGCGCAGCCAACTTACTAGTGCAATTTCATGAAGAAAAAAAGTACTCTCTTCAGCAATTTTTGAAGTCAGTTGGTGCGAGCAAGTATTTCCCACGTGATGAAAATATTATAAAAAGCATTGACACACCAGAAAGCTTTGCTGAGGCCAAAGCATCATTAGCAGTTTAATCGTCATGGCTAGCACCGGAGGGGATTTGTTTACGGATTTTTGTGCTGGCGCGAAGCAATCTCCAATGAAAAGAACCTACGTCATCGAATGGTAAATTGGCGACTATGTGTGAAACTATTTTGTGATTATTTAGCTAAATTTGTTACATGCCCACCCCTTCAATTATTCAGGTCAGGATAAAAAAAGTAAATGATACTGAGATGTTGGATCTTGATGATCATTTAGCGATTGAAGAACCATTAGAAATTCAATTGCAGTACTTTTTAGACGGGAAATATAAAATAAGGAATATATCCGTTACCATGCGAACTCCTGGTAGCGATAATGAATTAGCGGTAGGTTTTTTATTTACGGAAGGAATTATTCAAAGTAGAAGTCAACTACAAGAAGTGAGGGAAAGTGATTCTAATGGAAACAGAATTCTGATTATATTAGATAAGAGCGCCACCCCTTTGCTTCGCAACAGTGAACGAAATTTTTATACGACCTCAAGTTGTGGTGTGTGTGGAAAGGAAAGTATTGAGGCCATTAAAACTATTTCCGTTTACTCGGACTGCCTAGATGAGATTAGTTTAAATGCCAAACGGTTTTATACGCTACAAGACCAATTGAAAAAGCAACAAGTTATTTTTGAAAGTACAGGTGGACTGCACGCGTCTGCGCTATTTGATTTAGACGGTAACGTTGAAATGCTTCGTGAAGATGTAGGACGTCATAATGCACTTGATAAATTGATTGGTGCTGCCCTATTAAACGACCAACTGCCGTTGAGTTCTAAGATTCTATTGCTGAGTGGGAGAGTTAGTTTTGAATTGGTGCAAAAGGCGATGATGGCTGGCATAAAAGTAATTGCAGGCGTAGGCGCACCTTCAAGCCTGGCCGTTCAACTAGCTATCGAAAGTGGAATTACATTGATCGGTTTTTTGAGCATCGACCGCTTTAATATTTATTCTGGATCTGAGCGCTTTGAACAGCATTGCTAATATCCGTTAATTGGAGAAGTTGACTGGTAATGAAATAGTCGGGTTGAAAATTTTATAAAAATGAATGAGATAACTTCGTTGCAGCGGGTGCATTCCAAATTGTCGCGGATTTACGAGGCGTTCCTATGGAACGCTGTCTTCAATTTATTTCCACCCCTACTACCCGCGATACGTCCCGAAGG
>JAYVPS010000273.1:0-42820 GCA_043757225.1 Cytophagales bacterium
AAGGCAGATGCTCTGAACCAGCTGAGCTAAGCTCCCATACTCTGAGCCATCCAGATCGTTATCAAGATTAGCCCTATTTTTAAGGACAGCAAAGGTAAAAGAGATTTCTATTTATGCAAAAAATTATTTCCAATAATCATACTGCATATACCTGGCCGCTTCATTGGCCACTTCCTTCCCCTGAAGTCTCTCTACGACATAAAAAGCCATATCAATTCCGGCTGAGACCCCAGCCGAAAGGATAATCTTGCCATTGTCGACCCACCGCTTTTCGGGTGAAACCTTGGTAGAAGGAGCTATTTTCTTTAAGGCATCAACGGCCATAAAGTGGGTGGTGGCCTCTAAGTTTTCAAGCAAGTTAGCGTTGGCCATTATTAGTGCTCCGGTACAAACAGACAACACGAGTTCAGCCTTTTCAAAATGATTGTTAATCCAATTGAGCATTACCGGGTTGTCCATTTCTTTCCTCGATCCGAAAGGCGTTCCATCAGGATAATATCCACCACCACCCGGAATTAAAAAAATATCGGGCATCGGGCAATTGTTAAATGTGTAAGTAGGAGTGATGGTTAAATTATTTCTGGCGTTTACCTGTGGGTTTTCGGCTACCGTAAATACCTCATACGGCTCACCGGCTTGTCTTTTACCGGTGATAGAAAAGACTTCAAAAGGCCCCGCAAAGTCTAATACCTCTACATGGTCAAATAAAATGATGGCGACAGATTTCATAGTTGGCTTGGAGTTGAATACAAAGACATCAAATTTAGAACAAGCTCCAATGATCTCCTGTTTTTGTCTTAAATTTATATAATGAACCCGATCTTCCAGAAACTCAACTACAAGAATCAACAAGTGTTGCACGTTCTTCAAGCACCTGATAGTTTTGAAAAGGTCTTGGATGAGATGAGGATTGAAGCTGCTGTTAAGACAACGTTAACCAGAACGAAGGGAGTTTCTTTTTTTCTAGCGTTTGTTATCCGGCAAAAAGAAGTAGATGAGTTGATCAGGAAAGTTGTTCCTCTTTTGGAAAATGATGCAATACTTTGGTTTGCTTATCCAAAAGGAACTTCAAAAAAGTATAAATGCGAATTCAATAGAGATAATGGTTGGAAGGAATTTGGCGTTCTCGGTTTTGAACCTGTGCGTGCGGTGGCTATCGATGAAGACTGGAGTGCCTTGCGCTTCCGCAGACCTGAGAATATTAAGAAAATGACACGCAGTATGGCGATTACAGAAGAAGGAAAAAAAAGAGTAGCGTTAACAAAAAAGATAATGACTAGTAAAAAGTAGAAAACTAAGGAGGTTGGTTCTACTATTTTTCTAAAACTCCTTTAAGATTACTCAATCCTTTCTCCAAGTCTCTTCCCAACATTTTTTGAAAAATTGGCTTCATTAATGTCATCGGGAATTTTGTGGGACAAGAGAAAACCCAGGTTATTTTTACTTTGTCCGAGCCGAAAGAATCTAATACAAATTTAGGTGCTCCTACATTTTTCAGTGGCCTTGAAAAACGTACTTCGTATTCAATGCATTTGCCTTCTTCAATTTTCTTAATTTCTTGTTCTCCGGCTCCAACATTTTTATTGGCACTTTCCCATTTGTAGATAAAACCTGTTTGCCCGTCAATTCCTTGATATTCTTTTTTCATTGTTGGATCGGTCATATTCCAAACGCTGAAATTATCCTGATTCTTAGTTAGTTTGAGGTAGTCAAAAACTTGTTTGATTGGCTTATCAATTGTAATGCTTCGTTCAATATTCATTTCTTTGCCCATTAATAAATGAATAAGAAAAACGAATGCAACAATTGCCATGAGAATGATTAATGCTGTTGTCATATTGTTTTAGTTAATGGTTTAGGGATAAGTTCTCCAACTCATGATAAAACCCGATGAAAAGTAAATTGAAATGGTACTCTAAGTTACGACTAAATTAACCAATACATAAAGGGCAAAAAGAAAATACCATCGCCAATGTATCTGTATCGGTTGTGCTGAATAAAGTATTCTTTAAAAAGGTAGATTGAATATAAAATCAGATTCATCAAAAAGAGAAGTATAAGAGCCGTTACAAAAGGAGTTGAATTTAAGACTTGAAATAGGGCTAGACCGCATTGAATACTAAACAGAATTGCCAGTAGGTATTTTATTGAGGATTCATTCAAGTAATTCATTAAGGAAATGTGTTGGTCTGTTTGATCTTGCTTAATTCCTAACCAGGAAAATAGAATTAGGTTTATTAACGCTGTGAGGAAATACATCAGAATTAAAAAGCCAGCTTGTTCATTTATATCAGTAGTTGTAAGCGAAATACTGGGCAACATAATGCCCAATGTATAGATGAGGGCTACGAGAATCTCTTTGAAAAATTTTAGTTGATGGTGGCAAAAAAGATAGAACGCAACAATTGCTAATAAGACAATGCCCCAATTAAAAACAGCTTTTTGAATAGACATAATAAATAGCACATTGAGCAGGAGACAAAATATCAGAGCAATCAATAGCTTTCTAAAATGCTGTTGATGAAAACGATGCCTTTCACTCGAAGCTTCACTCTTTGTTTTAAACGCATCAACTAAGTGATCTATGGTATAAATGCACCATACACTTAACCCTAGGGTTATTAATCCATAAAGGCTTATTTGTACTTCAAAGATTTTTGAAAAAAATAAAGCGCCTGCGATGGCTCCAACGGCTACATCGATACTTAGTACACTGACGGCTTTATAAAATTGGAGGATGTAACTCATAAAAGGTGCGGATTCTTATTTCAAACTTCTTTATTTCTACTACTGGTTTGCAATCTGTTATCTAAAATTCTTTTCCCTTGTTCATCCTCATCATTTCCACATATCCTTTTTCTTGAGCTAGCGCGGTCACGGCCATAAGAATTCGTTTGGTTTTGGTTAGCGTAGTTTTTGCACTTTCAACCCATTTACTAAAGTATTTTTGATGAGAGCCGGGAAGTGTTTTAAAATATGCCATCGCTCCTGGTTCGTCTTTTAAGCAGGCCATCATATCGGGTGAGAGTACAAACTTATCATTGTCGGCCTCCAGCGTTACTTTTAATTTATCGCCCGGTCGTTTGCCAATTGCCTTGCGAATGGTGCCATTAATTGGTAAAATAAAATGACCTTCGCCCATTGGTAACAGAGCGGTTTGTTTCAACGTGAATGAATCTAGCGTTCCTTTTACCCGAAAGGAAACTTTACTGTCTTTTAATTTCTTTGCTTTTGAAGATGAAATTTCAATATAACTCCAGCCCGTTTTTTCTCCTTTTTTGTCGAATTTTTGAATGGTGGTGGTGAAAGTAATCATCAGATAATTTCTTGTACTCCTAGCCTTGCTGGCAGAGTAGTAAATATCCGAAGTTGATTCCTCATTATCAATACTTCTTTGCTGTTGAATAGATCCTTACCTTTAAAACTACTAGGAATTGTCATCCATAGATTTATTACCCAATGAAATCCACCATAGTATTCTCAATTTTATTTTCAACTTATAGTCTCAAGGCTCAGCAAGTTTTTCTTCCCCAGGAAATTGTCATTGGAGCGGTGGCTGTTGCAACCATCCAACTAAAGGGCTACCCTGATTTTCTGGTCGCAGACAATGATGGTGTTTGGGTAACTAACGAAGGAAGAATTGAAAAGCTACAACATGGGAAAAAAATACCGGTATTATCGGTGAAGATGCCTCAACCATGTGGCATCATGGCCGTAGGTTTTGGATCGCTATGGGTAGTGAGTTGTGGGGGGAAGGCGGTTTACCGCATTGATCTTAAATCCGGGTCAATCCAATCCGTTATCGATACAGGAATTGCTGATCCTGACGGAGAATTAAGTTTGGCAGTGGGCGCAGGTTCAGTTTGGTTGTTAACGAACCGAGTGGGAGAGCTATCGAGAATTGATCCTGCAAATAATAAAGTGGTCGCTCGTATAATAGTAGAGCCAAACTCCTTCGTGGTTGCGTTCGGTTATGGTGCGCTATGGATTACCAACACACAAAATTCTTCCGTTCAGCGAATTGATCCAAAGACAGAAAAAATTGTTACTACCATCAAAGTCGGAAAGGGCCCTCGATTTCTCACTTCGGGGCTGGGTGCCATTTGGACATTGAATCAGGATGACGGAACGGTAAGCAAGATTGATCCTTCGACTCATAAAGTTTCTACGATTGAGGCTGCAGCTATTGGTACAGGAGGAGATATAACTGTAGGACAGAAGTATTTATATATAAGAGCGAAAAATATATTGTTATCGGTGATTGATCCCCAGACAAACAAAGTCATTTCACGTTTTGGCCCACCTGCCGGAAGCGGAGCAGTATGCGTTGAAAATGGAAGAGTATGGGTAACGGCTCATGACGTTAACACCATTTGGATTTTAAAAGAATAAGCGATCTAACGAGCAACTTGAGTGCAACAATTGTCATTACAACAATTGTTACTACCTTGGCCACGAAGCCTTCTTCTATGTCACTCGAACAAGATATTAAGCAAGAAAAATTTACCAACGAGTTTCAAAAAATGGCGGTGAACCTCATGTTTACCAGCAGTTGGCTTTCTAACAATAATGCCGCGAGATTTAAAGCGCACGGAATCACGCCTGAACAGTTCAATGTGTTGCGTATTTTGCGTGGTAGTCATCCAAAAAAAATGATGCTGGCCGACATTGCGTGTCGTATGATCGACAAAAACAGTAACGCCACACGCTTAGTAGAGAAGCTCCGTCAAAAAGATTTTGTTACCAGAGCAATTTGTGAAAATAATCGCAGACAGGTCGATATCAGCATTACCCTTAAAGGGTTATCGTTGTTAAAGAAAATTGATAGCGAATCTCAAAATTGGGTTGACAGCTTAAAAAATGTTACGCAAACGGAGGCTAAAGAGCTGAATCGGCTTTTGGATAAGCTTAGAGGATAATAGATACTACTTATTTTCTTAATTTTATGACTCCAAGCTGCCCAAATGCAACCCTCTCCGGAAACTGAATTCCCCGAAACCGAAACGATTGCCGCTGCCATTCGCTTTATTAATAGTACGGCTAGCCATATTTTCCTTACGGGAAAGGCGGGAACAGGTAAAACAACTTTTTTAAAAAATCTTGCTAAGCGCACGCACAAATCCTTTGCGATAGTAGCACCGACCGGTATCGCTGCACTAAATGCAGGAGGCGTTACTGTTCACTCGCAGTTTTTATTTCCCTTCGGCATGTTTCTTCCAGATCGTTCCCTTCCTCCGGATTTCAGCACGGGTGGGAATACTTACACATCAAACACATTGGCCAGGAAGCACCCATTAAACAGTGCACGCAAACAAGTATTGCGCTCGCTTGATTTGTTGGTAATTGATGAAGTGAGTATGCTCAGGGCAGATTTACTGGATGCGATTGACTATCGGCTGAAGGCAGCTAAAGGAAATTTTCGTCAGAGTTTTGGTGGCGTGCAGCTCTTACTGATTGGAGACCTGTATCAACTCCCTCCCGTGGTGAAGCGAGAGGAAGATGACCAACTTAAAAAGTATTATAAAAGCGCATGGTTCTTTGAGGCGAAGGCGTTGCAAGAAGGCGGATTTGTTTATATAGAGCTGGATAAAATATTTCGCCAGCGCGATGAGTCTTTTATTAATTTGCTCAACAATCTGCGAAACAACCAGCCTACCCCTGAGGACATAGAAGAGCTTAACAAATATTATAAGGCTCCGGAAGAAATTCAAAACCTGCGCGAGGTGATCACGCTTACCACTCACAACTACAAAGCAGACGAACTGAATCGGAAGGCTTTGATGGAACTAAAAACGCCTTCACATATTTTGGACGCATGGGTGGATGGCGACTTTCCTGAGAATATGTATCCGGTATTACACCGACTTGAATTGAAAGAAGGCGCGCAAATCATGTTTACTAAAAATGATAATGAGGGTAAAGCTTATTTCAATGGAAAGTTGGCAACAGTCACTTCGATTTCAGATGATGAAGTTGAGGTTGCAATGGCAGGCACCCATGCACTATACACCTTAAAGAAGGAAACCTGGGAGAATAAAAAGTATACAGTCAACTCATCAACGCAAGAATTAGACGATGAAGTGATTGGCACTTTTGAGCAATATCCTGTAAAACTCGCATGGGCAATCACCGTACATAAAAGTCAAGGGCTAACATTTGATCAGGCCATTATCGATGTCGGTCAGGCGTTTGCTGATGGGCAAGTGTATGTTGCCTTATCTCGGTTACGCACATTAGACGGGTTGGTTTTGCGTACACGAATTGAGCCTAGTGTGATCAGTACCGATAAACAGATTGTTTCGTTCACCCAAGAAAACAACCGCCCCGAAGAACTTGATTCGGTGATGAGAAATAAGCAGCGTGATTATATCCATCAATTGATTGAAAAAACATTCAATTTTGATTCGCTTGTAAAAGAGATCACCTATATTCAAAAGAATAAAACTGAAGGGGGCGGCTTTGAAGAAGATTCTATGAAGCCCGTGCTACAACAGATCAATGATGCACTTTATACAGAAGCACAAAACACAGAAAAGTTTAGAAACCAGTTAGCCACGTTGCTTGAGGGCAACCAACTTCCGCAATTGTTGGAACGTATCAAGAAAGGGAGCGACTATTATAAGGGAGTATTGTTGAAGGTGGTGAAAATTTTGTTACGACATACGGAGGAGATGAAAACGCAAAAGCGCGTGAAGGGCTACCTCACCAGTCTCACGGAACTCGATCAGCTTTTTTCTAAGAAGTTCGAAGAAGTGGATAAGGCTCTGTACCTCACTGAAGCAATCTTAGAAGGGCGCGATCATTTTGATTTTTCTTCCTTAGCGGATCAGCGAACAAAAGAGCGGGCGAATTTGCTAAATGAAATCCGAAGTGTTGTTGGATCGAGGCCGATAAGCGGAAAAAAGCAAAAAAAACCTCGTGTGTCGAAGAAAAACAATAGTGGCGAGCTCAGTACTTATGATATCACGTTACAACTACTGGAGCGCGGACTCACCACTGAGAGCATCGCTAAGGAAAGAAGCTTAGTGGTAGGAACGATTGAATCGCACTTAGCCAAAGCGGTTAGTGAAGGACGTATCAGTATTTTTAAATTCATGACGCAAGAAAATGTAAATACGATTACTACCGCCATGAAAGAACTTCCTGAAGGTTTTATTTCTAAGGATTTATTCATCAAGCTAAGTGGAAAATTTGGGTACGGACAATTGCGCGCGGTGATGAACCATGTAGGGATTAAATCGATAACGGAGAAGGAAGTCTGATTTCAATTTCGGAAATTTTATATGACCTGAGAGTTACTTTTTACTTGGCTATTTTACACCCAACCGAAGCATTTTTAAATTGAGGGCATCTCTAAAAACCTTCGAAGTCGTCTTTGCGAGGTCGTCTCGACCGAAGTAATCCCCCGTTTGGACTCCGAACGGGAGATTGCTTCGCTCCGCTCGCAATGACGGTTAGTTTTTTAGAGATGCCCTTGATTCCAAAGCAGAAAAATCCAGCGTTGATTTGCAACGCTGGATTTTATAAAACCTTGACTTCTACTATAGAAAAAATCAAATTGATCTATCGGGAAAGCTCGTAGGCTACAACTTTGTTTTTAAAGAAAGTTGGCACCAGCAATAGTTTTTTTTCAGCGATATACTCAATATCAGCAGCGCTTACAGAATTTTTTCGGGTGTCTAACAATAGAGTATTCTTACCATCAGCACTTACATAGTGTACCATGCCATTCCAGCTTGATACCAAATAGCCTCCATCACCAACAGCATTTATGCCATCGCCATTATCAAGACTATCTGAGAGAATGGTTATTTTTTTGTTTTCATCAACGGTGCTAAACACACCACTTGAAAAGGATATCACTTGTATGTTATTGCCTTCAGCCAGTAAGCCATTAATGCCTACCATGCCTTCTAACCAAACAGAGACTTTTCCGTTTTCCAGAAGTAGAATATTATCATTGCCGGTATCACTTATATAAACCTTGCCTGTTTCACTTACCGTAACATCGTTTAGAAATTTGGCACTATCTACTATATGACTTTTAATAATTTTACCGGTGGCAATGTCAACCTCATGAATGCGGTTAATGTCAGCCACATATAAAATGTTTTTAAAAATGCCCAATCCCTTAGGAGCATCCATGTCAGTAGCCCATTTTAAGTTCTCAATCTTTCCATCAAGAGTTACTTTTGAAATAAAGCCATTGCCATCTTTCCCTTCTGGGGCTCCGTTAATGTTAGCCACATACAATATATTGTTTTGCTTGTGATAAAGTACCGACTCGCAAGTGGTTAGAAGGGTGTCTGTTTCCCATTTCTGAGTAAGCTTGGGCGCGGTAGCCTCTCCTGATTCTTCTTTTGAAGGTTGACAAGCCATTACTACCGTCAACAGGGTTAGTGCCATTAAGATTGATTTCATATTAATAGTGTGATTTGGTTGATTTAAGATCAAATATACTGGATAAGTGTTTCCGACAATCGAAGAACTAAGGAAATTATTACTGAAATTTGTTTCCGAGTAAGGTAAAATTTATCTTCAACCCTTATCTGTTGTTTCACCTTGTGAACCAATCTATTCCTTATTCCATTTACGCTCTTGGCGAGAATGCCCTCACCATCCATTTTGGAAATAAGATTGAGGAACAAATTAATCAACGTGTTCATGCTTTCGCCAAGCACCTAAAGGAAAACCGAAAGGTGGGCTGGTTGGATATTATTCCCGCTTACAGTTCAGTCACTATTGTTTACGATGTGGTTGAGATAAGAAAGCATGTCGCATCGGCCAATGCTCAGGTGAGAAAAGACTTAGAAGTAGCAATGATTACCTGCAATTGGGAGCAGAAGGGAACTTCTCGAATGATAAGAGTTCCGGTTTGCTACGATATAAAAATGAGCCTTGATTTAGATCGAATGACAAATGAAAAGGGCCTCACTATCGATGAATTAGTTAAGCTTCATACCAACCGTTCTTACCATGTATTTATGACGGGCTTTCTCCCTGGGTTCCCATACATGGGTACCGTGGACGCACGATTAGCTACACCGCGACTTCAACAACCGCGCACCAATGTGGCAAAGGGAAGTGTTGGAATTGCAGGGGAGCAAACAGGAATTTATCCAATGGAGTCTCCTGGTGGATGGAATATCATTGGTAGAACACCGGTGGAATTATTTGATGTTCATCGACTCAATCCTGTTTTTCTTCAACCTGGTGATCGAGTACAATTTGTATCAATTACCATAGAGGAATTTGAAAATTTTGATTTGAATAAATTCAACCCAGTAGCTGATGAGTCTTGAAGTAGTTCGCGCTGGTTTGTTGGATACATTGCAAGATGGTGGTCGATATGGGTATCAGCATGTTGGAATTAATCCAACGGGTGCAATGGATAGTGCGGCTATGAAAATGACAAATGCGTTGCTTGGAAATGAGTTGGAAACTGGCGTGATTGAAATGTGTTTTCCTGCGCCAATCTTTAAATTCAATACTTCTGCAACGATCGCGTTAACCGGTGCGAATTTTGAAGCAACGATCAATGGGGTGGTTGTTCCGATCAATCATGCGATTGAAGTCCCTACTTTAGCAGAATTAAAATTTTCAAAAAACAAAGGAGGCGTGTTTTGTTATTTGGCTGTGCAAAAGGGCTTTGATGTCGATTCCTGGTTGGGAAGCATCAGCACTAATATAAAGGCAGTAGCAGGTGGATGGAAGGGTAGAGTATTGCAGAAAGGTGATCAGCTTCCATTTCGAAATCAAAATTTCAAAACCTCTCAAATAAGAGTTTTTCCTTGGAGTGTAAGCACTGATTTTTATTCTAACCCATCCACTATTCATTGTACAAGCGGCCCTGAATTTGACTGGTTAGACAAATCCTCGAAAGAAAAATTTGAATTCATTTTTTTTAAACTCATCCGATTGAGCGACCGAATGGGTTATCGTTTTGAATCAGAATCCTTGCAAAAAGTAAATCATGGAGAGCTCCTTTCTACGGCTGCTTCCTTTGGCACGATTCAGTTGTTGCCTTCCGGACAAATTATTTGTTTGATGGCCGACCATCAAACTACAGGAGGCTACCCTCGTATTGCACAGGTAATTCAAACTGATTTACCTAAACTTGCGCAACGAAGACCGAATGAATCTGTGACTTTCAAATTTGTTAACTTGGTGGAGGCCGAAGACTTATTGGTGGCTCAAACGCAATTAATTAAACAAATTCAGTCGGCTTGTAAATTGAAGATTGACCAACTAGTCAGATGAAACAAACTACCATCGACTTGAATTGCGACATGGGTGAAGACATGCCCAATGATGCGGCCATTATGCCTTGGATCAGCAGCGCCAACATTGCTTGCGGCTACCATGCTGGCGATGACACCACTATCAAGGAAACAATTATGCTTTGCCTTAGGCATGGGGTTGCTATTGGAGCACATCCTGGCTTTGATGATAAACCTAATTTTGGAAGAACATCGATTAAGCTTTCTTCAAAAGATTTATATGACCTGATTACCATTCAGCTTTTTGTGATGGATTCAGCTTGCAGAAAACAACATGCTGTGCTCCATCATGTGAAACCCCATGGTGCGATGTACAACATGGCAGCTCGTGATGAAAGCATGAGTCGAGTGATGGCGCAGGCCGTAAAAGATTTTAATCCTAGTCTTATTTACTACGGATTAAGTGGAAGCCACTTGATTACTCAGGCTGTCGCCCTCGGCTTATCCACCGCGAATGAAGTTTTTGCCGACCGTACCTATCAACCTGACGGAACGTTGACGCCACGTAGTGAAAAAAATTCAATGATTGAAACAGAAGAGGAATCGTTACAACAGGTTATGCAACTGGTGTTTGAAAATTCAGTTACTGCGGTGGATAAAAGAATAATTCATATCAGAGCGGAAACCATTTGCCTGCATGGTGATGGCGAACATGCTGTGGAATTCGCAAAGGGGATTCATCAAAAATTGAAAAATCAAAAGGTTATCATTCAAGCACTCTCTAAAAATGAAAACAAGTAACAAGAAATCAGCCTTGTTGGGTGCAGCATTTTTGATGGCCACCTCAGCCATTGGTCCTGGTTTTCTTACGCAAACCACTGTGTTTACACAGCAACTTCTTGCGAGTTTTGGTTTTGTTATCGTCATCTCCATCGTGTTAGATATTGGCACGCAACTCAATATCTGGCGCATTCTCACGATCAGTAATTTGCGCGCTCAGGATGTGGCCAATAAGATGGTACCTGGTCTGGGTTATTTTTTAGCAACTCTTATTGTATTTGGCGGACTGGCCTTTAATATCGGCAACTTAGCGGGTAGCGGTTTGGGCATGGAAGTACTTTTTGGAATCAGTCCAGCGGTGGGTGCTATTATTAGTTGTGTGGTTGCTCTTTTACTTTTTTGGATGAAAGAGTTTGGTACTGCAATGGATACTTTTGCGAAGGCTCTGGGACTACTAATGATTTTGTTGACGCTCTATGTCGCGGTCAGTTCTAATCCACCGTTGCTTGAAGCGGTCAAGGATAGTTTTATTCCGGAGCGAATTGATCCGATTTCTATTGTTACTCTTGTAGGCGGAACGGTGGGAGGGTACATTAGTTTTGCAGGTGCCCACCGCTTAGTGGATGCCGGTATTACAGGCACTGCTAATTTACAGCAAGTGAATAACAGTGCGGTGAGTGGTATTGTGATCACTGGGATTATGCGTACTGTACTTTTTTTGGGAGCTTTAGGTGTGGTCTCTGCTGGTGTGGTGTTAGCGAAAGATAATCCTGCCGCATCAGTCTTTCAACAAGCAGCCGGAAATATCGGTTACAAATTTTTTGGAGTGGTTATTTGGAGCGCTGCCATTACTTCGGTGGTTGGATGTGCATACACATCGGTTTCATTTATCACCAGCTTCCATCCGATGCTGATGCATTACCAACGCCACATCATCTCAGGATTTATTTTGTTTTCAGCGGGTATGTTTGTGTTGCTTGGCAATCCCGTGAGGTTATTGTTAATGGCAGGAACTGTCAATGGGTTTACACTTCCCATTGCACTTGGTATTATTTTATTGGCGGCACGAAACCGGAAAATTGTTTCCGACTATAAGCACCCGGGCTGGATGCAAGTGATGGGCTGGTTGGTTGTTGTGCTTATGAGTGCAATGAGTGTGAAGGCGGTGATGAAGTTGACGCAATGATACACCAGCGATTGAAGGACTGGCAACAATTTCAACTTTTATAATAAAATTCTAGATTATTTAATCACCACACTCATTGGAAAGTGATCATCAAATGTTCCCTGAAAGCTAGATTGTTGTTTGCGTTGGGTGGCCTCCGTCACAGTTCTAAAAACATATTCGTTGATTTCGATTAGTGTGACAATTTTATTCTCATCATAGTCTGCGTTGCCCTTAAGCCCTTCGATTAGACTATACGTAAATACTCCATGTCCACCTCCCCATTTTGCATCTTCATATGATTTTTGTCCTCCGGTTGAAGCAGTCATTATTGCACAACCTTCATTTGACTGTGCCATCTCCACCAGTAGCTGGTTTGATTTCTCCCGCTCCATTTCCCCCTCACCGCTGGCACGTGTAAGCTCCATTTTCATTAGTTCACCCGAATGGCATGCATCGGCAAAAATTATTTTCTTTTTGGCCCGTATGGTTTTGCCGTTAAAAGCCTCTGCCAGACTGTTTCTTGATAGCGCGGTTGCATCCAGAAACCCGGGTTCAGCTTCTGTCGTTAAAAAATAGAACTCACCATTTTCTGTTTGCCCGTGCGAGGCGATATAGAGAATGATCACATCCGTATCGTATGCTTTCCCAAACGTGGATTTCATCGCTTTTAGAATTTCAGTGCGAGTTGCTTTTTCATTAGTAATCAAGGAAATCTGTTCTGCGGGTATACTCCCTCCGGATGGCGAGCGCAAGAAATTGTAAAAAAGATCGGCATCTGCTTTGGCATATTTGAGATTCAAATTTTCGGTAGTGGTATATTTGGAAACACCAATCACTACGGCCCATATTTTTGCTTTACGCAGTTTGCCTAGGTTAGGAATTTCGATAGCCATGGGTGCAGCTACGGGTATAACTTTTTCTTCCTTGCTAACTGGATTGATCGTTGTTGAAACTGTTTCGTTGGGATTAATCTTTTTTTCTGACAGGGTCTTGCTGGTAGCCAATTCTTGATTTGCGACAACCCTTGGTGTGGTTACGACTTCTATTTCTTCCTTTTTATTGGAGGCTATTTTAGTAGTGGAAGTCTCATTGATGTTATTCTTTTTTTCTGATGATTTCTTATTCGTTGCCAATTCCAGATTTTCTACAACTTTTGATGTGTTTACAATTACAGTTACTTCTTCTTTTTTAGGCGTAACGATTTTAGTAGAGGAAGCTTCATTGATGTTCTTTTTTTCTGGTGGATTCTTGCTTACGACTACCGCAGAATTTTCATTAGGTTTTACTATTTTAGTTTCTTCAATAGGAGGAATTTCTCTTATTCCTTCAGTTGATGATTTTTTAAGACTTGTTGTTATTTCATTCAACGTTTGTTCATTGACTTTATTTTTATTTTTTTCAGCTGATAGCAACGCTAAATCATGGGCTTTTTCAATAAGGTCTTTATTGGTGGTGCCGCTTTTTAGAATGTCGTTGGCCAATGTATTATATGATTCCCATGATTTATCGGTATACATTGTGTAGGTGCTAAAATCCTGAATTGCCTTGATGTATTCTTCTGTAGATATTTCAGCTAGCCCCCGATAGCGATATACCTCCGCATTTTTTGGATTTAACGCCAATGATTTTCTTAGATCAATGAATCCATCATTAAAGTTGTTCTGTCTGATCCTTGTTAGACCTCGATACAAATAGGCATTTGATGCCAATGCGGGATCTACATTTTTTAGCGTTGCTTTACTCAAATAAACAACCGCTTTCATATAATCCTTTTCTTTATGATAGGCCAAGCCTAGGTGATAAGCATTTTCCGGAGAAGGATCTTTTTGAAATTTCTTATGCAGTAAGGTAGTTTCCTGGTTCGCCTCGTCTTTCTGTGCATAGCAAAACCAACTCACAATAAGTAAAGATAAAACCGAAACAATTTTTTTCATGAAGAGATAATTTTTAATGCTTTATGAAATAGATAAAACTTATATTCATTACCCTGTTTTTAGTGCTGGCTGTTCCAGGGTCAATGTCTGCAAGACCGAAATTGTAGTTGGCGGAAAGCTGGGTTCGTTCGTTAAATTCTAATCCTATGTTCGCTAATAAACCAAAATCGGAATTGGAAAGTTCGTTGTTTGCTTTCATGTCATAGGTTCCTGTTATGGTGCTTAAACTAAGATCAGCCGTTGCGCCTACAACATACGTGGTCGTTTCTGTACTTACTCCCCAGAAATTATATGAGTAATAGGCACCTCCTCCAAAAAGAACTTTACCGATTCCAAGATCTTTCTTGTAGATGATGCTGATGGGAAGATCAAGGTAAAACAATTCTTTTTTCCCCTGACTTGTAACTACTGAACTTTTAGAAAATGATAAGGAATTACTTGGTGTTACGGTACTCTTATTCTGGGTGACATCAACGAAATTATACCCTTTCGAGCTCGCAAGAATACTTACTTGCAGCGCTAATGCTTCACCTAGTCCTTTTTCCAAAGTAGCGCCAAAGCTGAAGGAAGTAAGATTAGTGGTGGTAGTAGTGGAACGATCTGTGGTTACATTACTGAGGTTTACACCTACGCGAGGCCCTATTTTTAATTGGCCAAAGACAGAAGTTAGTGAAACAAGGCTAAGGAAAAGGATTGGAATATATTTCATGGCGGTATTTTTTATAGTGGCATTAAGATCATTTGCACTGATATTCGTAAGATGACGTACTGGTATAGTCTTGTATTCCAGTTCTACTAGTATATTCCGCTGTGTAATCTACGGCAATGGTGTAGATATAAGGGAACCCTTTTCGATTGTATTCATATTTGTAAGTGATATCTACATATTTGGTTCCAGTATCGCGATAATAGTTACTTAATGTTTTTGGATTATTGAATGCAGGTAAATTATCAAATAGGATGGCCAACGTAGCTTGCGATCGGTAAGGATTAAACTTATCATCATAGTTGGAAAGAGAAGTTACCAATACCTCCTTTTCTTTTTTCAAGTCAGCTAAAAGAGTGTTTAAGAAGGTTGTAGGATCTGGAGTCCCTGTATAGGTTCTACTGAGGTATTTTTGGTATTGCTTAATGACATTGTTTTTGGTATCATATTCATTTCGATAGGAGAATGTTGTGGCCCCGGCACCTTCAATTTGAAGGGTGGTGGCAAGACTTACCATTCCTTGCGGGTTGTATTCGTACGAGGTAAAGTCTGTGATGCTGTGATCGGTATCATACGAACTTTGAACAGTGAGCTGTTTGTTAGTATTGTATTGGTATTCTTTCGTACCCGATAGTTTATTAAATGAATCATAATCTATTCCACTTGCCAGTGTGCCGTCTTGTTTATAAGTAACTTGAGTATACCCAGCAGGTTGTAGAAGTTGGAAATAAGAGAAAGTAGTTGGCCTATTGGATGCATCATACAGGAAGGAAGTAGAGCTGGAGTTTATCTCAGGTGGTGAATTTTGCCCATTAAGATTGGTTGAAATAATTTCAATTTGATCTATTTTTTTTATTAAGCAGTTTTCAATAGCTGGTTTTTCTACAACAGGCTGGCAACCTTCTTGTAAAGCCATGAGCAGAATGGCGGGAAGTAATTTGTAAAGAGTGGGTTTCATAAGGGGGTAGTTTTAAGATTTTCGAAAATGGGGGCTGAATTTATTTTTCTTTTTTTATTGATAAAAGCAATTACCCATTCCAATAGTTGCAAATAAATAGCAAGAAGGAGGATGGTAAGGTGGACATTGAATAGAAAATAAGAAATAATGGACATTACTATTAATAACACCAGGTAGCCAGCCAGAGAGCCAATCATTTTTTTGGCTTCGTTTGGAAATGGCAAGCGATTGATGAGCAAATTATCCATCAGATTAATTTGTGAAAAGCAGCGGAAAGAAATAAGGCTATAGCTGATGAAAAGAAATGCAATAAATCCTAGGGTAATGATGTTATCCTTATTTTCAAAGGCTAAAAAAGCATTCAATAAAATGATTGGACCTGGCATAGCGCCATAAATAGTTTCGTGAATATCTCTGTCTTCAAAGTCACCTACAACAATTATTTTGTCTTTCGTCAGCTCATGAATAAATGAATCAGGCATTTGTAGCAGCTCGCCCAAGTAGGCATGGTGATAATAATCGTTGGTTGTAAATTCCCATGGGTGGATGAGAATGCGATGATCTAAAATGAATGATTTTAAAACAAATCGGCCATTCATGGTGTCAAAAAGAAAACCTTTTGAGTAGGAGCTATGATGAAGAGCCTGATGAATAAGAAGAGGTGTGGTTCGGGCAGTGTCTGCTTGGATGGCAGAAAACTTAATTATTGTTCCTTCGCTGGTAGTTTCATAATTGGATAAGCCGGCCATTACAGGAAATACAGGTGGCTTTAAATTTCCCTCAACATCTGCATGATAAGAAATAATGCAGTTTTTTGTTTTGACCAAGGCAGTACTCAAGAGTGAATCATAAAGTGAAAGTGAATCATACTCTGATGGGGAAGTAAGACCCATGTTTTCAAGGTCTTTTCTGGAGAATCTTTCTTCGAAGCGAATATCCATGACCAAGAACTTATGGTTGTCAGGCTTTTCATTCAATAGACTCACGAAGCTTGCTAGTTTTTTTCTATTGGTGATTACGTCATTACCAATGATAAATCCATTAGCATCGGTTTTGGGAACATATTGTTTTTCCCATGCTACATTGATAAAAATGAAGTTGGCGCTAGCCGGCCGTTCGTTTTTAAGATAGATTCTTTTCCACGCTGATGTCCATTGAATGAGTTTCATTTCCTCATCCGTAGTGTGTGGCACGCGGAGGCCGAAGAAGGTAAGCACGATCATCCATAAAGCATGGATCATGCTCCACTTTAATAAATTGAAGATGTTTTTTTTGTTTGCTTTCACGGAACTATTATTCCTTTACGCTTCAACCATCTTGCTAACATTGTTTCATCGGTGCGGCCACGGTAAACATTCTCCATGTGCTCTGTCAGGAGCTCCAATATTTCTCCATACGAAAGTTTCTGTTTTTTATATAGTTGAGTTAAAAAAGTTAACTCTGTTTTTAATTCTTTAGCGTTAATATAAATAGGCGTGATAGATGTGATTTTGACACTTGTGTTTGGTAGCTTGTCGTAATAGTAGATTTCTACTTTTACTTCACCGTCTGTGTCCTTGGCAGGAGCATGAAACTTTTCTTTTTCTATGAACAAGCTATCACCCTCAAAGGGGATCATATAGTTGGTTTTCTTATCTGCTATTTGAGTTTGGTAAATAAAGAAGGTATTTTGATTCATAGGATAGGTATTTCTATCCAGACAGAACACCGCCTTGTCATCAGGGAAAATGAAAGATTCGCTACCCAATGTTTTCTTTAGATTATCTGTACAAGACTCAGTATTTCCCCGGGTACTCAGGTTTCCAACGCTGGTAACCGGAATGAGGGTATTTTTTACAAAAGCGATAAATTCTCCACTTGCTGAAGCAGCTGCTTTGGGCGGTTTACCTAACGAAAATCTTCCTTTTTGCGTACTCATTAATATAGCTGCAGATTTTTCAGGATTGAAAGATATTTTGTCAGAGGCTTTCATGGTATCCCCTACCTTAAATGATTTTTTTGTAACAGAATTCTGGACTTGCCCTTTTATATGAACTACATAATAGGTTTCATCCTGACCATAAGATTGAAAGGTGGTTAGGATAAGGAGTGAAATCCAACATAACCGCGATTTTAAGAATGTCGGGATATTCATACGGAGTTGCATATAAAGAAATGGGATAGAGATTCTGTTTTGTGATAAAATCTAGGCGTAGTTTTTGAAGACACTCATTCCAAGTAAAGATAATAATAAAGGGCGTCTCTAAAAACCTATACCAGTCGATATTCAAGGAGAGATCAGCGCTAAACCTTAGATTATTTCGTTCTAAATAGACTAAAATCAGCGTTTATCCTTATGGATTTGCATTTCAGTTGGCATCTTAACTTACCAGAGGGAGTTATCCAGCCTTTGAATCTTTGCGTTTTTACTTAGTGTCTTTGCGTGAAAGAATTACTCACTTCGTAAAGTCTTAGTAGGGTTGGCAGAAATTGTTTTCATTCCCTGAAACCAAATAATGAAAGCAATAAGTGTTGCTACTCCCGCTAAGGTGGTTCCAAAAATCCACCATGGCATTGCAGTATGATAGGCAAAACCTTGTAGCCAATGATTAGCAGCATACCAAGCGACCGGTGTTGCAACCATCATCGCCAGCAATACGAGGAGGGAGAATTCATTAAACAACAGAGATAATACTTGCATTGAGGAAGCGCCAAAAACTCTGCGGATGCCAATTTCTTTTGTTTTGCGAAGAGCGTTAAAGGTGGCAAGGCCGATAATGCCTATGAATGCAATTACCAAGGCGATCACTGTGAAGAGCAGAACTAATCGTGAGGCAATCATCTCTGTTTTATATAATTCATCAAAAGTTTCGTCTTGAAAATTGTACCTCATGGTGTAGGAGGGTTCAAAACTTTTATACACAGTATTAATGGTCTCCATTGCTTGTTTAGTAGATCCGGGTTGATATTTCACATAAATAGCAGAAGTATGTTCAATGGGTGTTCGGAAAAGAATCACTGGTAATCGTGCTTGGTGTAAAGATTCTGTATGAAAATCATTCACAACACCGATGATTATGCAGGTAATATCTCCAATTTTGATTTCTTCTCCGATGGGTTGTTTGAGCCCCATTGTTTTTGCAGCATCCTCTGTAACGAGTGCCTCCGTTCTTATGGAATCAGATGTTAGCAATTCAAAACTGCGCCCTTCAATTATTTTCAGCCCAATCACTTCGGGAAATTGAGCGGTACAGCCAATTGTTTTAAACTCAACTCGAAGGTCGGGCGATTTCCCTTGCCAGCTTACCCCTGTATTGCCACCACCTGAGCTAAGCGGATTAGAATTTGATGTTGCGGCTCCTAGAATGGAAGGATCTTTGAATAATTCATTCTTGAAACCTTCAAATTTTTTAAGCAATGGAAAAGTAGGCTCAATGTGAATCATGTTAGTTCGATCGAATCCCAGATTTTTATTAGTAACATAATTTAATTGGTGATATAGAACACCGCTGAAAATAATAATGCCGATACTGACACTTAACTGAACGATAAGCAATCCTTTTCTAAACCCTTGCGAGCCCGTGGTGTTGCTGTTAAATTGATTTTTTAAAATACGCACAGGTTGAAAGGATGACATAGTCAACGATGGATAAATCCCTGCCAACAATGCCACCACAATTAAAAAAACTAAAATATAAATCGGCACCCAACCTGAGAGAATGTTTAAACTTATAGGTTCGCATACTAATTGGCTAAAGAAAGGCAACACCAATTGTGTGGTGAATGCTGAAAGTAAAACCGCTAATAATACAATCAAGAATGACTCTCCCATAAACTGTGCAGCGATGGTACTCCGCATCGCGCCAGTAACTTTACGAATGCCAATTTCTTTTGCTCGAAGCAGGGCTCGTGCGGTTGACATATTCACATAGTTGATGATGGCCATGATGGCAATTAGTATTCCGATGATGCCGAACAGAACAACATATTCAATTCGCCCTCCCGTATTTTTGCCGCCTTCAAAGTTGCTTTTCAAATGCCAGTCGGTAAGGGGGTAAGCTTGATACCTTATTTTCTGTGCTTTCAAGGCTTCGGTAACCACGCGCACATCGTTCAGTTTTTCGGTAAGCTGCTCAGCCGGAACTGTCGATTGCGTTTTGATATACATGTTGAAAAAATTCTGAGCAAATACTTCATCGTTGATGCCCCACTCTTTTTTTAATATGTCATACGACAGAGCAAAATCAAATTGCAAAGATGAGTTGGATGGAATGTTTTCAAAGATGGAGGAGATAGTTACTTCACGAATACTATCAACTTTCATAGTTTTTCCTATTGGGCTGGCCGACCCAAAAAGTAAGGTTGCCATTTTTCGGGAGATTGCGATGGATGCATTTCTCTTTAGCGGATTGGGATCACCTTCCAAAATTAGAAAATTGAAAACCGGAAAAAGATTTTCATTTGCATAAACACCACTTAAGTAAATGCATTCATTGGGCTTGCCTTCTGGCCGAAAGCAAAGTTCATGCGGCCAACGTGTGCCGGTGGATACACTTACCAATTTCTCTACTTCGGGCACAGACGAAACATCCATCATACATGAGGCAACATCATACGTTTGATAACTTCCATCGGCTTCTATATGCGTCATCACTTTAAATATTTTTTCTTTATCTGCGTGAAAGCGATCAAAAGAGTATTCGTGCGTAACCCAAAGCAAAATCAAAAAGGCAGCCGTAAACCCAACGGATAGACCAAAAAGAGTGAGAAATGAATGTCCTGGTTGACGCATAAAATTGCGAGCAGAGATTTTAAGTATATTTTTTATCATAGCAGATGAAATTACAGAGTTATAGTTATTTGTACTTCTCTTGCGAATATTCTTTATTCTAAAAAAGCGAATGACATTCCACACAAACTGAAGCTTAGCCATTCGGTCGCTTTCCTTTATTTTGCGATAAAAGAGCTCGTGTGCGTCACCTTCAATTTCCTCCAGCAAATCTGGCCTGCAGTACCAGCGAAGAAATTTTTGCGCCCAGTATGGGGGAGTTGTTTGTTCTTGGTTGTTCGTTGTTAGGTTCATGCCTTACCAATAACTATAAACTAATAACCGACAACTCGAATTTGCAAAGCCATTTTTGGTATCTGATTGTACAACTGTGTACGCAGTTCGTTTGCTTCTTCTAATACACGTTTACCGGCAGCGGTCAGAAGGAAAATCCTTTTGCGTCTACCACCTCGCTCTTCAGTAGGATCGCTCATCTTTGATTTCAGCATTCCCTTTTCCTCCAGTCTGGTAAGCACGGAATGTACCGCACTGATGTTCAGATTGCGCCCTGCTTGCTTATCAATTTCATCCATTACTGCTACGCCATAGGCATCAGGGTATAAAACACCAACGGTTAGCAAGACAAGTTCTTCTAGTTCACCTATGTTATCTCCTTTCATAATTGATAATGAATAATTCTACAAACGTGAAAGTAATACATTTGTTTCATTTTTGTAGGAATAATGTTGCGATACTTTTAACAGTTATCTTTAAGGCATGCTCAAGGCTCTTGGCCTACGGCTTCATCAGGTATTAAAAAGGAAGGAGTATTTGTTGGCACCATTACAATTGGTAGATGGATACAAGCTGACAGCACGGCTCATTCACCAAAATATTGGCGGATAAATTTTGGGAGTTAAACGAAACGCGCGATGTGGCGGAGAGGATCTATTAATAGGTAAAAAGTAAATGTTAATAGAACTAGATAATTTCTATTTGAAGCAGGAAGAGCCCATCAAAAGCTGCTTACTTGCACTACGCGAAATTGTCCTCAAGCATGACAAGCGAATTTCCGCATCTTGGAAATACGGTATGCCATTCTTCTGCATTGATGGAAAGATGGTTTGTTATATATGGGTGCATAAAAGATATAATCAACCATACCTAGGGATTGTAGAAGGGATGAACATTGATCACCCGGATTTACTTCAGGAGAAAAGGGCAAGAATGAAAATACTGTTGGTTGATAAAGCTAAAGACTTGCCGGTCAGAAAAATTAATTCTATTTTAAAAAAAGTTGTTGCACTTTATAATGTTCAAAACGAATTGGATTAAAAATATCCTTATGCGAATACAGTGTGTAAACTCATTTTTTAATGGAGGCTTTAGTTATTGACCTAGTCATTTTTACCGCTTCATAGGCATTTACCAAACCACCAGAAATACTAAGGTCGCTAAATAGAACCTCTTCTTTGCTCCCAGGTTTTACCACTTTCAGGTTATCGAATTTGCGAGTGGACTTTAACAAGATATCTTTTAATTGAAGCGTGCTTAATTCTGGAAAGTAGGATAGAAGTAACGCTGCCACTCCAACAGTGACGGGGCTCGCCATGCTCGTACCGCTTTCGTTTTTGTACTTATTTCCTGGCACCGTAGAATAGACATCAACCCCGGGAGCAAAAAGTGAAACCGATTTTTTACCATAGTTAGAAAAGCTCCCCACAAATTCTTCATTCGCACCCCAAGCAGAGGCACCTACTTCAATCCAATTTTTCGCCTCTTTTCCGTTCAGATAGATTTTAGTTGGGAAGTTTTTATCAATATCAATATTATCACTTTCATTGCCGGCTGCATGAATCAGCAAGACGCCTTTTTGCTCTGCATAGCTGACGGCCTTATCCACGGCTTCTTTTTCTGGTGAAAAAGATTTTCCAAAGCTCATGTTAATTATTTTTGCTCCATTATCAACAGCATAGATAATGGAATTGGCAATGTCCTTGTCTCGCTCATCGCCATTGGGCACAGCACGAATCACCATTATTTTTACATTGTCGGCTATGCCTTTTATACCAATATTATTTTTACGATCCGCAGCGATAATGCCCACCACATGGGTACCATGTGAAGGATCGGGACCTTTTACATCATTGTTACCATAACCTAGCTCATATGTATTTTCATAGTGGTCGCCAACAATTTTGCGTGAATCATAATTTTGGTTATAACCGTATTTCACAATCACGCCATAATAGTCAACGCCTTCTTTTACTCCGGCTACATATTGCTCTACATTGGCATCGTCACCTAAATTTCGAAAAATATTTAAAACAAATCCTGTCGCAAAGAGAAGGGTTGCATCGCTTGTTTGAAAATTTTTAACTTGTTCTGCATTTAGGGTATCAGTTTTAAGAATGACTTTTAGGGTATCAACACTATGTGAGAGATTGGAATAAAGTGTCGAATACAATTTGTACTGTTGCTCGTTTTTAGCCTTTAAGGCTAAGTACTTGGTTTTGATTTTCGTGAAGTTGAAATATTCTGACTTTTGTTTTCGTGTGATCTTGTTGGTATCAACCGAGGCGAATTTTTTGTTGAGTCGAATGAACTCGCGTGTTAATTCATAGGAGTCGGCTTCTACGTTGCCATTTTTACCCCCTATGAAATTCCAACCATGCACATCATCCACGTAGCCATTTTTATCATCGTCAATTCCGTTATCAGCAATTTCCTTTTCATTTATCCAAATCACACTTTTCAAATCTTCGTGGTCGATATCAACTCCAGAATCGATCACGGCTACAATTACGGTTTTAGAGGGCTGCTTTTTCAACAATGTTTGATATACTCTTTCAGCACTTACCCCTTGCAGGCTGTCTTGTTCGGGATCGCGCAAGAACCAGTCAGTAGGAATTTCTTTGTTGGCTTGTTGAGCAAGGCTAGGGAATGCAACACAAAGGCAAAATAGTACATGAAGTAAATATTTTTTCATTGATTATTAAATTGTTAAAATCCCAGCGCAATATAGTTTTAAACGCCCCTTTGACCCCTTATTTTATACAGAAGGCTAAAGTTTTTTGTTTCCTAATTCGTTTTTTTTGATAAAAAGCCACCTATATATTACTTAAGTAGGTGTAAGACCGAATGTGCTCTGCGGAATAATACAGAAGGGTGCAATTTTGTATCACGAAACAACTCATTATGATTCAACTCTGCCTAACGTCTTTTCTGCTTTTTTTTGTGGTTTTTTTTTCCCTGATTTATCGGTTAAATCAAGAAAAAGTTGATTTGAAAACCCAGCATTTGCATTCGTAATCATTTATTTTGATTGCGAACTGAATGCATCGGATTACTTTTTAGTCCATTGCCGATAAAATTCGGTAAATTTGGATTTGGAGAGTAACTTTTATTAAGATGATAAAGCGCAGTTTCCCCCTTCACTTAATTTTTTGGCTTTTAGTTACGAAATCAGTAACTGCCCAAATGGCTGCCCCGCGAATTGTAATTAATTCAATGGGGCATTCCGCCAAGGTTCAAAATTTGAACTTTACGCCTGATGGAGAAAAAATCATCTCTGTTTCTGAAGATAAGTCAGTGCGCGTTTGGAATGCCGCCACAGGTGAGATGCTCAAAAAATACGAATCTCAGATTGGAGATGGCTCTAATGGAATGCTTTATGCCTCGGCTCTATCGCCCGATGGAAATTTGCTCGCCATAGCTGGCTACACAATCGCAACGGATAATCAAGTCTTCATAGCTGTAATTGATTTGAATAAAGGAGTGCAGGTGGCTACCGCATTGGGGCATACCAACGTAATCAATAGTATGGCTTTCACTGGCAATGGAAAGTATTTGGTCAGTGGCAGCGATGATGGAACGGTTAAAATATGGTCTGTTTCAGGTTTACCCAATTATAAAGAAATAATCACCCTTACAGTTGGCTCGCCTGTAAAATTTTTGGCAATGAACCCGGTAACAATGGATGTTGCTGTTGCAGCAGAAGGAAAAAAGGAAATTTTGGTTTATGGTTTAGCGATATTGGATAAGGGGGCAACTAAGTTCAACCCTCGCTTTTGGAATAGGCACACTGGAGAGATCAACAAACTTGCCTATTCACCTAGTGGCGAATTCTTAGCCTCCAGTACTCAAACAAACGAATTTTTCTTGTGGCGTGCCGATGGATCAATTGTAAAAGAATTATTCACAGATGCATCAATCAATGCCATTGCGTTTTCGCACGATGCAAAAATTTTAGTAGGCTTAGATGCCAAGGGGCACGGGATAAGCTATGGCGTTCCGAATTGTAATAAATTCACTGATTTCAATGGCCACGACAATGCCGTATTAGCTGCAGTATTCTCCCCCTTAGATAATGGAAGCTATTTGGTTGCTTCTGCAGGAGGCACTAACAATGAAATTTATTTATGGAATCCCATCAACGGAAAAACCATCCGAAAAGTAAAAGGAAAAGGAAGCGCGATTCATGAATTAGCTTTTGGTGCTGGCTTGGAATTGTTTGTATCGCAAGACGTAAACATGAAACCTAATGAGTACCAGAGAAGTTTTGATTTTAACTTATTAAAACTCAATAGTGCAGCACCTAAGTTCACGCCTCCAATCCAAAAGCATAATCATGGGTTTTCTCAATCATCCGAATACAAATTAGGTATGCCTAAAGGAAAGCATGTTGAAAATTTACCTGATGAAGATGGACGCATTTTAGATTTTCAAGCAATAGCTGATGGCTCCGTGGTAGTGGCGAGTGATTATTCATTGAAGCTATATGACCACAATGGTTTTTTTCAAAAGGAATTTGTTGGCCATGTTGGGGGTGTTAGATCTATATCGATGAGTGAAGATGGAAGATATTTGGCCTCTGGGGGAGAGGATCAAACTATAATTTTATGGAAACTTTCTGAAACAGGTGCTGCACCTAGTTTGCGACAGGCTTTTCCAGATGCCAATTGGTCTAATTACTTCGCATCATTACCAATTGATTCTCTTACTAAAGAGCCTTCTAAAAAGGCATGGGAAGCGGTCATTAACTTTTTGAAAAGCAATGGAGATAAAACGTACAAAGGCATTGAGGAAGTTTATAAGAATTTAGGAGAAACTGTTTTACCCTTTGCCACTTTATTTATAACGGAAGATAACGAATGGGTCTGCTGGGCGTACAAAGGATATTTTGCGTGCACCTCTTCAGGTAGCCAATATTTTGGATGGCATGTGAATCGTGGCATTGATAAACTGGCTGACTTTTATACAGCAGAGCAATATTTTGAAATCCTCTATCGGCCCAAGCAAATGGAAAAAAGTATTTCGCAAGGTCGCAGGGTGGAGGATATTCTTAGGGAAGAAGGAGAGCGAATCTTTGATCTCTCGAAACTGCATCGCCCTTCTGCGGGATTCTTTTCAAGCGATGCGCTTCACGATAAAGGGCTGGTTGATTATCAAAATGGCAAGCTAGTCACTGTTCAAAAGAATTTGCCTTTGGATGTAGAAATATTTGATGGAGGAAGTGGAGTGAAGGAAGTTAACATTTATCAAAATGATAAGTTGATCATTAATGACACAGAAGTTAAAACGAAGGGCGAAGGTGATAAGGTTATAAAGACCTACAACTTAGATCTACTCAACGAGACTAACGAATTTAGAGTAGTGGTGATCAACTATCAAAAAATTGAATCTCGACCCGAAATATTGAAAATTGAATATGTTGGAAAGGTGATTGCGACTTCCTCATTACATCTGTTGGTAGTGGGAATAAATAAATACCAAAATGCTGCCTACAATCTTAACTATGCCCAACCTGATGCCCAATCATTTACCGAGAAGTTGATGGAACAAAGTAAGCGAATTTATAAATCTATAAACAAGGTTGAACTTTATGATGAAAATGCTACAAAGAAGAATATTATGGCAGCGTTTAAGTCAATCGCCACGAAAGCGCAACCGCAAGATGTTTTTTTATTCTTCTATGCAGGGCATGGCAGCTTAGACGAAGAAAATAAAGATAAAGATGGCGAAAGCCCCTTCTATTTTGTTCCTACCGATGTAACCAAATTATATGGAGACCCACAGCAATTGCTAACGAAAGCTATTTCCGATGATGAGCTAAAGGAGTACTTAACAAAAATAAGGTCTACGAAACAAATTGTGTTGATGGATGCATGCCACTCGGGTGCTGCTCTTAAGGGCATGAAGGTGCGAGCGGTAGCAGGCGATGAAAAGGCTATGGTGCAATTAGCGCGCAGTTCGGGGGTGGTTATGATTGCTTCCTCGGGGTCCAAACAGTTTGCTACCGAATTTGATGAATTAAAACATGGTGTGTTTACCTATGCATTGTTAGAAGCATTGGATGGCATGGGTGACAATGGAGATGGAAAAATCACCGTTAATGAACTTAAGTTTTACATGGAAGAGCGGGTACCCGATCTAACTAAACAATACGGTGGGGAGTCACAATATCCTACAGGCTTTATGAGAGGAAACGATTTCCCTATTTCTGTAGTAAGTAAAGAAAAGGGCGACAACTAACCCTGTTAAAAACGAATCGCAATCGTGGCACTTGTTCCAGTAAAATAGAGAGTGGTTTTAATTTTAATCTTCGAAGAAGGAAGAGTTGCATTATAGATATCCAATGCATTAAGCGCGTGGCCGCGATAGGAAAAATAAAAAGGAATTGAAGTAAGCACCAGCGCTGCGCCTGCACCGGCATAAATCCATTCTGGTTGGCCGCCCACTACTGCTGTAACCAACGGGAGAGCAATTAAGAGTCCTCCGGTAAAGCCCATCACACTAGAGATAGTAGATTTAGACTTAGCGAATTTAAATTCATTATAAGCTTCGGGTTTTTCATTAAGCACCATCATCAATTGCTTTGAGCTAAGGGTCAGAGTGTCCATTTGGTACACCACACTACCGAAGGTTTTATACATGGCTAGTTTCTTTTGGCCTATGGCGGACTTGAATGATAAAACAATAAAGATAAGGGTAAGGGTAAGGAGGTAGCGCATGAAACTTATGTTATGGAGAATAAAACTATTGAATATTTTGAAAAAATCAATGGCCCAATTTGACAATCATCTTCGGGTTTCAGCTTATTGATGGTCTAAATTATTTCAACATTCGCGCTGTTTACGTTTTTGGTGCAAAATAATTTTTTTTGCTTATTGGGGCGAACTAAGCTACTCCCTCATCAGGCAACATCTCAATATCTCGTATCAGAACCCTCTTAGAAATGGCCTGGCCGGTTTTGGTTGCTGCTAAACCTCCGAGAGCAGTCTCTTTGTAGCGCGTTTCCATACTCGCACCAATTTCGCCCATCGCTTCAATTACTTCATCTACAGGAATCACACTACTTACATCGGCCAATGCAATTTGTGCCGAGCTGTTGGCGATGGCTGCAGCACTGGCATTACGTACCACGCATGGAATTTCTACTAGTCCCGCAACAGGATCGCATACCAATCCCAGCATACACTGAATGGTGATGGCCACGGCATTAAAAATCTGATCAGTTGTTCCGCCAAGACAATAAACAATTGCACCGGCACCCATGGCCGCTGCAGTCCCAGTCTCGGCTTGGCAACCACCCACGGCACCAGCTATCGAAGCCTTCTGTTCGATGATCAGCGCAATACCCGCAGCCAATAACATGGCATCTAAAATTTTTTCGTCATCAATGTCATGTATTTCCTGAAGCGTATAAAGTACGCCAGGCATAATGCCACTCGCACCCGCAGTAGGCGCAGCTACGACAAGCCCCATGCACGAATTAACTTCTTTAGCCGCTAAGGCGCGTGAAATTAAATTTTGAAATTCTTTTGAAAGAACTGGTTTAGGATAGCGATAAACTTTCTTTGCCCCATTGTTGATCATGCCCGAGCGCGAAGTCATGTCTTCCTCTAATCCCGTTCGCACGGCACCCTTCATCACGCTCCATGCTTTAGCGAGACCTTGCATTATTAGCTCGCGTGATCTTCCCTTCTGTTCTGTTTCATAGCCTATTACCGCATCCGTTAGCGACTGGTTGGTGTCCTTACAATAGGTTTTCCATTCCTCAAACGATTCAAAAAGTAGTGCCATAAGAAAATATGATTGATGAAATATGTCTTTTTCTTTTTATAGATGACAATACAAGTTACGAATTATCAGAACAGTCTAATCTAAGTTTTTTTGCGCCCCCCTCGTGCCCGCGCTAATTCCATTCCACACTCGGGTCGGGCTTTCGGCACTCGCCTCCTGGCACGCGTGCCATTTCGGGCTCAAACAAATGCCTCAATCCCTGGTCGATGCTCGCTCGAAGCTTTCTGCTCACGCTTTGGACAAAGCTTTTAATTTACTTTGGTTCTCAGTAGTTTTTTGTGGTTTATTATCATAATGTTTTGCATACTTGTCAATTGATTCCGATACGATCGAGACCACCCTGTTAACTTTTTAAAATTAATGCTATGATAAAATATTTTTTCGCCTTTCTCTTATTAATAGCTCTTTCAGCAGAGGCGCAAACCGCTGACAAAGACCTTATTAAAGAAATCTATGATCAGGCCTTGCTAAAAGGAAAATCATATCCAATGCTATACGACCTATGCACCAACATTGGCTCACGACTTTCAGGCTCACCAGGAGCTGCCGCTGCAGTTGAATGGGGCAGGCACACAATGGATGATTTTGGCTTTGATTCGGTTTGGTTGCAGCCGGTAATGGTGCCTCATTGGGTACGTGGTCAACAGGAAATAGGCCGAGTAACCAATTCAAGAAAGATGGGAACAAAAGATTTAGTCATTACTTCTTTGGGGGGATCTGTGGGCACAGGACCATCAGGGATCACAGCAGGAATTTTAGAAGTAAAGAATTTTGATGAGTTGAAGCAATTGGGTAAAAGTGTTCAAGGGAAAATAATATTCTTCAATCGGCCGATGGACGCAACTAAAATCAATACGTTTGCGGCCTACGGTGGAGCGGTCGATCAACGCGCTGTTGGAGCAACGGAAGCTGCTAAGTTGGGCGCGGTAGCGGTGATTGTTCGCTCGATGGGTTCCGGCACTGAAGATTATGCACATACAGGCGGTGTACGGTATGCGCCTTTGGTCAATCAAATTCCGGCAGTAGCCGTTAGTACCAAACATGCGGATTTGCTGAGCAAGTTATTGAAGGATGAACGTGACCTTCAGTTTTATTTGGAAACGCATTGCGAAGCATTAGATGATGCTCCTTCATTTAATGTTGTTGGGGAGATACGAGGAGGTGAATACAAAGATGAGATTATTATAGTCGGAGGTCATTTAGATTCTTGGGACTTGGCACAAGGAGCACATGACGATGGCACAGGCTGTGTGCAGTCCATTGAAGTACTGCGACTTTTTAAACAAATCGGTTACAAACCAAAACGCACCATCCGCGCGGTACTTTTTATGAACGAAGAAAATGGTTTGCGCGGTGGTATAAAATATGCTGAACTGGCTTTGAAGAATAAAGAGAATCACATTGCCGCGATCGAATCTGATCGAGGTGGTTTTGCTCCGAGAGGATTTACAATGACCGCTAGTGAAAACGTAAAAGCGAAAATAAGAAGTTGGAAAGATCTTCTGGAGCCATACGGCTTGTGGGATTTTACTCAAGAAGGAGGCGGTGCGGATATAGGGCCCTTAGCTCCGCAAGGCACAGCGCTCATTGGCTACTTGCCGGATTCACAACGATACTTTAGTGTTCATCACACTCCGGAAGATACCATCGACAAAGTGGATAAGCGTGAGTTAGAATTAGGCTCGGCTTCAATGGCTGCGTTGGTGTTTTTGATGGATCGGTATGGGTTGAAGTAAAGTTAGAACTCAATCGCCCCCAAAAACTCTGCCCCTTCTAACACATAAATCATTTTGTCAGGATTTTTATCATTGAGAATGAGCTTGCCTTTTATTTCAATAGGCTTAATAGTGTAGGTAATGGGTTGAGTCAAAAAAACTTCTACTACTGTTTCGGGGCCGCCTACTCCACAAAAAAAGCAAGCATTGAGTGGCATGGAAGAAAGCATGAAGTGGGCTCCCTTCATGCCATTTTCAAAGGGCACCATGTAGCCGGGCAAGATAATAGGTTTATTGGACAGAGCCAGAACATCTTTGGTGAAGATAGGTTTATCCATATCTCCACTTTTTTGATAGCCTATGTTGTAGAGCTTAGGCCAGATCAAAGAAGGAAATCCTTTGTACGTACTTTTTTGGCCGAAGCCTGAGAAAGAGATCAGGAATAAAAGACAGAAGAATACTTTTTTCATGATTATAAAACTCAGTGATAAACCTCTCTATTTCTAAGGAAAATTCTTGTAGATGTCTTTACGATGACCAATTGTTACAAATGTTATACCTTCTGAAGTGATTTGTAACCCTATCCTGTATTCTCCTGATCGAATGCGATAGAAGTTTTTGTAACCTTTTAGTTTTTTCAACTGAGGTAGCTGCCCAAGACTTTGGGATTTCTCTACCAATTCAATGGTATGAGCAACTGACCCATTGAGCTTGTTGTCTCTTAACTTCAAAAGGTCTTTTTGAAAAGACTTCTTGAAGAAAACTTTCATGACTTTAGCGTCTTAAAGATATCTTCGCGGCTAACATTTTCTGTAAGAAGCCCTTTTTCAATTTCTTTAGCCAGCATCCAATCTTCTATCTCTGCTTTTGATAGCGAACGAGAATGCATGCCGAGTTTTTTAGCCAATTCTACAAGGAGTCTAGTATTTGATTTTTTCTTACTGGTTATTAAAAAAGTTTCCATATACAAATGTATTTAAAAAACTTATCTCATTTCGAAACAGTCCGCTCTTCTACGAATTGTACTCTTCTATTGGCAAACAACTACAAACTAGATTTCTATCTCCATACGCATTATCCACTCGACTCACAGACGGCCAGAACTTAGCTTCTTTCACAAAATGTAAAGGGTAGGCTGCTTTTTGTCTTGAATAAGGAAGCTTCCATTCATCGGCAGTTATCACGGCTGCTGTGTGTGGCGCATTTTTCAATACATTATTTTCTTTGTCTGCCTTACTTTCTTCTACCTCACGAATTTCTTTTCTGATTTCAAGAAGCGCATCGATGAAACGATCGAGTTCAGGTTTTGGCTCGCTCTCGGTAGGTTCAATCATAAGTGTTCCTGCCACAGGGAAAGAGACAGTGGGCGCATGAAAGCCATAGTCCATCAAACGCTTGGCGATGTCTTCTACTTCTACTCCGAATTTTTTAAAATCGCGGCAATCCACAATCATCTCGTGTGCGCAGCGGCCTTGTGACCCAGTATATAATATTTTGTACTGACTGCTTAGCCTTTCTTTAATATAATTAGCATTAAGAATAGCTAATTTGGTTGCGTTCGTCAATCCTTCAGCACCCATCATGGCAATGTATGCGTAAGAAATAGCGAGAATGCTCGCGCTGCCCCACGGAGCTGCAGAGACTGCAGAGATGGCTTCGGTGCCTCCTGTCTTTATAACAGTATGACCAGGAAGGAAGGACTTTAATTTATCATTTACACAGATAGGGCCCATGCCAGGTCCACCACCTCCGTGAGGGATGCAGAATGTCTTGTGTAGATTAAGATGGCAAACATCCGCTCCGATATTCGCGGGCGATGTCAAGCCTACTTGCGCATTCATATTGGCACCATCCATATAGACTAGGCCTCCGTTTTTGTGAATGAGGTCACATATATCGATGATCGCTTCTTCAAAAACTCCGTGCGTGGAAGGATAAGTGATCATTAAACATGCAAGCTTGTCTTTATATTGTTCGGCCTTTGCTTTTAAATCGGCCACATCTACTTTTCCTTCTGCATCTGATTTTGTTACAACTACATCCATGCCAGCCATTACAGCACTGGCGGGGTTGGTGCCGTGTGCAGAAGCCGGTATCAATGCAATATTTCTGTGATGGTCTCCACGACTTTGATGATAGGCGCGGATTACTAGTAATCCAGCGTATTCACCTTGTGCTCCACTATTAGGTTGCAAGGAAACACCAGTAAAACCCGTAATTTCTTTTAACCAATTTTCTAAATTGGAAATCATTTCGGCATACCCTTGGGTTTGGTTGCTTGGTGTGAAAGGATGGATTTGCCCCAACTCCGGCCATGTTACCGGAATCATTTCGGTGGTGGCATTTAACTTCATCGTGCAAGAGCCTAATGAAATCATGGAATGCACCATCGACAAATCTTTGTTCTCCAATCGTTTGATGTAGCGAAGCATTTCATGTTCGCTGTGGTGAGTGTTGAAAACCTGGTGTGTGAGGTAAGATGATTTTCTGATCAAGGTTGAAGGCCACGAAATTTCACCCGCCTCTTTAGCAGCATCCCCGCCAAAGATTTTAAGAATTTTTTTAACATCTTCCAACGAGGTGGTTTCATCTATCGAAATACCTACAAAGTTATCTTCAAAGTAACGGAAGTTGATTTCATATTTTGTTGCCTCGGATTCAATAACTTTTTTATCCTTGACGGCAACTTTCAACGTGTCAAAATAATTCTCGGTTACCTGTTTGATGCCCAATGATTTTAATGAAGCATCTAACATCTTGGCAAGCCCATGAATCCTTCCAGCAATTTTCTTCAATCCGGCAGGGCCATGATACACCGCGTACATTCCCGCCATTACCGAAAGTAATACCTGAGCTGTACAAATATTTGAAGTAGCTTTCTCTCTTCGGATATGCTGTTCGCGGGTCTGCAAAGCCATTCGATATGCTGGGTTTCCTTGGGTATCAACCGATATACCAATGATCCTTCCGGGCATTTGTCTTTTAAATTCATCCTTGGTAGCGAAAAAGGCTGCATGAGGGCCACCAAAACCCATAGGCACGCCAAAGCGTTGCGAACAACCCACCACCACATCGGCACCCATTTCACCTGGAGATTTCATGAGCAACAAACTCATCAAGTCAGCGCCCATCACCACAAAAATTTCTTTTTCGTGTGCAGATTCAATGAAAGAGGTGTAATCTTTTATCTCACCGTTGCTATTAGGATTTTGAATATAAACAGCGAACAGATCTGAATCGGAAATAGTTAACTTGGCAACATCGCCAATGACTAACTCAACGCCAATTGGATTAGCTCTTGTCTTTAGTAAATCGATTACTTGAGGAAAGGTGTTCTCATCAACAAAAAATTTATGTGCATTTTTCTTGCTATTTTTTTTAGATGCATGAAGAAGGTGTAACGCCTCAGCGGCAGCGGTTGCCTCATCCAACAGCGAGGCATTGGCAATCTCCATTCCCGTCAGGTCGATGATCATGGTTTGATAATTGATCAACGCCTCCATGCGGCCTTGCGCTATCTCCGCCTGATAAGGTGTATAAGCTGTGTACCATCCCGGGTTCTCCAAAATATTTCTGAGAATTACCCCCGGAGTGATACAATTGTAATACCCCGTGCCGATATAAGATTTAAAAACTTTATTTTTAGAAACGGTCTTCTTGAAAGAATTTAGGAACTCGTATTCAGATTGTGCCTTTGGTAAGTTCAGGGATTTTTTCAATCGAATGTTGGCCGGAATAGTTTGGGCAATTAGCTCATCTATTGAGTTGGCATTTACCACTTTCAACATTTCGTTGATTTGTTCCGCATTCGGAGCATTGTGGCGGCTTTCAAATTTTTCTGAATACGTTGGATCTAAGTTCATAGTGGTTGTTATTGTTCGTTATTTAGTTGTTGGTTTATTGCCTCGGCCTTCAAGGGCAATCGACTAAAAACCAACAACGAATAACAGTTTTCGTTTAAAAGCGTTCAAACTGCGAGAAGAAAAAACCGCCTTCAATTTCCGCATTCTCATCTGAGTCCGAACCATGTACTGCATTTGCATCAATCGACTTGGCAAACAACGCCCGGATGGTACCCGGTGCGGCCTTCTTAGGGTCTGTGGCACCAATTAAATTTCTAAAATCTTCTACTGCATTTTCTTTCTCCAAGATCATCGGCACGATTGGCCCTGATGACATATAGGAAACCAACTCTCCGTAGAAAGGCCTTGCTTTATGGACTTCGTAAAACTTGCCGGCCATCTCGCTATTCAATCGTGTTTTTTTCATGGCCACAATGCGGAAGCCCGCCTCTTCAATCATTTTAACGATCGCCCCGGTGTTGCCGGCATTGGTGGCGTCCGGTTTAAGCATAGTAAAAGTTCTTTTTCCAGCCATTTTTGTTTTTTTTAAAAGTTTGTGAATTCGGGCGCAAAAGTATTAAAAGAAGGGATAATCTCGAAACCTAAATCCGGAATCGGTCTCATTCGAGAAGATTAGTTTGGAATTCGTCTTTTATTACTGAATTCTGATAAAATCCTGATTATTTTTGCGCCCTTATGGATGACCTTGCCGGCTTTAAGTCTTTGATCGCAACACCCAAAAACATTGTAATCGTTACCCATTTCAAACCCGATGCTGACGCCTTGGGTTCTTCTTTAGGGTTGGCTGGCTTTCTAAAAAAGAAAGGTCATTCGGTATCGGTGATCTCGCCTAGCGACTATCCTGACTTTTTGGCTTGGATGCCGGGAAGGGAAATGGTTACCGCTTTATCGAAGGAGTCAAGGGAACCAGAAAACAAGGCCGCAGGCCTTGTAGAGAAAGCAGATATTATCTTTTGTCTGGACTTCTCTAGTCTTAAGCGAATCAACGAAGTTGGCGCTATGGTAGAAAAATCATCGGCCATCAAAGTGATGATTGATCACCACCTGGAGCCAGAAAATTTTGCTCAATTTAAAAAGTGGAAAGTTTCTGCGGCCTCTACGGCTCAATTGATTTTTGAATTGATTGAAGATCTTGGGGAAAAAGACTTGATCGATGAGAATATCGCCAACTGTTTGTATGCCGGACTGATGACCGATACGGGAGGGTTCCGACATAATAATACAACGCAACAAGAATTTTTGGTGGCTTCCGAATTGGTGAGCCGCGGAGCAAATCCAAGTGAAGTGGCTAAGCAAGTTTATGACACAAATTCGCTAGAGCGACTTCGGCTTATGGGCTATGTACTTAGCCAAAAGCTGATTGTTCTTCCGGAGTTTCGGACGGCCTATATGACCATTAGCAACGATGAATTGAAAAAATTTGGTGGGCAGACAGGGGATACAGAAGGCCTAGTTAACTATGGCCTATCACTCAAAGGCATAAAGATGGCTGTGCTTATGTATGATCGAAAGGAAGAGATTAAACTTTCGTTTCGCTCATTGTCAGATTTTAATGTAAATGAATTGGCAAGAAAGCATTTTGACGGAGGTGGGCACAAAAACGCTTCTGGTGGTCAGTCAAAGTTATCATTAGAAGATACTATAAAGAAATTTTTGGCGATCTTGCCGGAATATTTGAACCAATTAAACCAAGATTAACCTTTATCCAATGAAAAAATCACTTTTAGCAGCTGTAGTAGCAATTTTGTTTCTCTCTTCTTGTAGCAATACAAAAAAAACACCTTCGGGATTTGAGTTTACAGTCATCCGCAAAGGCGATGGCATAAAGATAGATTCGGGCAAATATGTGGCTATGAATTTGATTTATAAAGATGGGAAAGATTCAGTTTGGATGGATTCTAAGAAGAACGGCTTCCCTGCAGTAGTGCAAATGCAAGGGAAAATACATGCAGGGGATGTAGTGTTGGAAGTGGTTAAAATGATGACCAAAGGTGATAGCGTTTCATTTAAAGTGCCATCTAAAGTATTGTTCGAAAAAACATTTCGTCAGCCATTACCACCTCAAATTGACTCTACTAAATCCTTCACTTTCCTAATTGGAATCACTAATGTGATGGATCAAGAACAGATGAAGAAAATGCAAGAAGACATGGTGGCCAAGCAAAACGAAAAAATGTTGAAAGAGAGTGAAATTCAATTGGCAAAGGATATTGTAATAATTGATGATTTCCTGAAGGCAAAAAATAGTACTGCGTTAAAAACTAATTCCGGATTGCGTTACGTTATTACTCAAGCAGGCAAAGGCGAAAACGTTAAAGCCGGTCAAAAAGCAAAAGTGAATTATAGCGGGTATTTACTCAACGGAAAATATTTTGACACCAGCATAGAGGCAGAGGCGCGCAAGAATAATATTTTCAGAGAAGGTTACCCTTATGCACCGCTGGAGGTGACGGTGGGTCAACAACAAGTAATTCCAGGATGGGAAGAAGCCATCCAATTGATGAACAAAGGGGCTAAAATAACAGTCTATGTTCCGTCAACATTAGCTTATGGAAGTCAAAGAAGAAGTGAGGAGATAGTTGAGAACTCTATTTTGATCTTTGACATGGAGATGGTAGATATTATTGAAGTAAAATAATTTTTATGATAAAGACTTTTGCTGCATTGGCCTTGGGAGGCTGCCTTTTTTTGGTCTCCTGCTCAAAGGATGAAACTGCCCCTTCGTTTACGGATCAATTAAATATGGACTTAGCTACTATTGATTCATATTTAGCCAGTAACGGAATCAGTGCAAAACAGGATTCGTCAAACTTTATACGCTATAATGTAACTTCAGAAGGAACAGGGATTAAGCCTGCCATACCAGATTCTATCCGAGTAAATTACAGTTTGAGATTATTATCAGGGCAACAAATTGAAAAGACCGCAGCTCCTGCAACCTTTTTTTTGGGATACTTAATCCCGGGTTGGCAGGTTGGTCTGCCACTCATAGCGGAAGGCTCTAAGTTTTCATTGTATGTCCCCTCAGGACTAGCCTATGGATCTACGGGGAAAGGTTCCATTCCCGCCAATTCAAATCTTGTTTTTGATATTGAACTTATTAAAGTTATTCCTGAGTATAAGACTCAGCTTAAAAAAGACGAGGCAATAATAGATGCCTATTTAGCTGTAAACAACATTACAAAATCAGTACGTGATGCCTCTGGTCTTAGATATGTTATCGATCCGCAGGGAGGTGGGGTTACTCCTTCGCTAACGGATTCTGTAGTCGTAAAATATAAAGGTAAAATTTTATCTTCTGGCGTAACCTTTGATGAATCATCTGCTCCAAAAGAGTTTTTATTAAGTAAGACTGTTGCCGCTTGGAAGGTTGGATTGCCATTCCTTAAACAGGGCGGAAAGATGACGCTTTATGTTCCATCGGGGGTGGGGTATGGCGCTTACGGAACAACAGAAACCCCTGTACCTATTCCGCCCGCTACTAACTTAATTTACGATATTGAGTTGATTAGAGTTAAAAAGAACTAAGAATTGAAACTCTGTTTTGCCACCAACAATGCTCACAAAATAAAAGAGATTAGAGCATTAGTGGACAATTACCATCAGATTTTATCTTTACAGGATGTTGGTTGCAACGAAGAATTAGCAGAAGAGCAAGATACGCTGGAGGGCAATTCAAATCAGAAAGCAGCTTATGTTTTCAAAAATTATAACACCGCTTGTTTTGCCGATGATACTGGCTTGGAAGTAACGGTATTGAATAATGCGCCCGGAGTTTACTCTGCTCGCTATGCCGGAAATCAGCGTAGTGCAGAAGAAAATATGAATCTTCTTCTCAAAAATCTGGAAGGAAACGAAGAGAGGCGAGCACAATTTCGCACCGTGATCACCCTGATCACTCCTGAGCTAACCAAGCAATTTGAGGGTATCGTGAAGGGGATAATTATTAAAGAAAAACGCGGGGTAGCCGGCTTTGGGTACGATCCGATTTTTTTGCCCGATGGATTTTCAAGGACCTTGGCGGAGATGACGATGGAGGAGAAAAATATAATAAGTCATCGGGCGGGAGCAGTAAAAAAACTGATAAATTTTCTTAGCCAAATAAGTAGATAGAAATTTTAATCTTCTTATTTCTAATCTTCTTATTTAAAAATGGTAAGAATACATATAACGCTCGATTTTTGGTAATAAAAAAAAGGCATCCAATTTGGATGCCTTTTTAGTTAGTGATTTTTTTACTTTATGCCTTCGCGGGTTTCAATTCAGGCTTGCCATCTGGCGACTTATCCAAATCCAGCACCAATGGGGAGGCGATGAAGATAGATGAATAAGTACCGATCACAATACCAATGAATAAAGCGAATGAGAAGCCTCTCATTACCTCACCACCAAAGATCAATAACACAATCACCACAATAAGAGTTGTACCGGAAGTGATCAAGGTTCTGCTCAACGTGCTATTGATTGCATCGTTGAAAATCCTTGCCCGATCGTGGGAAGCACCAAAGCCGATGTATTCACGGATGCGGTCGAAGATGATTACAGTATCGTTTATGGAATACCCAATCACTGTAAGGAGAGCTGCGACAAATACCTGGTCGATTTCAAAGTTAATCCCAAAGATGGAAGCAATTCCAAAGGAAGCGAATACGAAGAGTGAATCGTGAACCAGCGCCACAATGGCGCCTGTGCTGTATTGCCATTTGCGGAAACGAACTAGGATGTATAAGAAGATAGCCACGATAGAGAAAATTCCGGCTTCAAAAGCAGAACCCTTGATATCATCAGCGATAGTGGCTCCCACTTTTGATGAAGAAGAGATCGCAAAGTGGGTTTCATCAACCTGGGCGTCATTTTCTGAATATTGTAATCCTGTAAATTTGGATATCCCAGCAATCAAAGCATCTTTTACTTTGTCATCGGCTTTGTCAGACTCATCATCTACTAAGTAAGAAGTAGTAATTTTCATCCTTTTGTCACTGCCGAAGGTTTTTACCTCTGTTCCGGCATTTTCAAAACTTTTAGCTAAGGCTACTTTCACCTCAGTTACCACTAGGGGTTTAGAAAAAGAAACAACATAAGAACGACCGCCTTTAAAATCCACACCCAAGTTTAGGCCGTTGATTGCGATCAACACAAAACCGATTACAATTATTGTTGAAGAGAAGATATAGGCAATCTTTCTGTTGCCAATAAAATTAAAATGCTTGCGGTCTCTCGCCATTCCACCCAAGGCAGTTTCAAAAGAAATTTTTGATTCATCACCTTTGCGTGTCATCCATTCGATAATCACCCGAGAGATATAAACTGCGGAGAAGAAGGATGTAGCAATACCAATCATCAACACAATGGCAAAACCTTTCAAAGGCCCTTGACCGAGTACGAAAAGGAAAAGTGCTGTTAAGAATGTCGTAATGTTTGAGTCGAAAATAGAAGCGAAAGCTCTTTCGTATCCTTTCTTGATGGCATCTACTAATTTACGGCCTTGTCGTAGCTCTTCTTTAATGCGCTCGTAGATCAACACATTTGCATCGACCGCCATGCCCATAGTAAGTACAATACCCGCTATGCCAGGAAGAGTAAGAGCTGCATTGAATTGAGCCAAAATACCAAGAATGAAAAAGATGTTAAATAATAAGGCGAGATTAGCCACCCATCCACCTTTGGCATAATAAGCCACCATGAAGATTACGACAATAGCAAGACCACAGGCCATAGAAATCAACCCTTGATCTTGCGCTACTTTTCCCAATGAAGGCCCTACGATCGCATATTCAACGATGCGTGTGGGAGCTGGCAGCGAACCGGCTTTCAATACATTAGCCAAATCTTTAGCTTCTTCTAATGTAAAGCTTCCGGTGATTTGTGAGTTTCCATTTGGTATTTCACCATTTACACTAGGTGCTGTGTAAACAAAATTATCAAGTACAATGGCAATGCGACCTTGGGGTTGCTTTGCGGCTGCAGCTGCGGTCACTTTGGCCCAAGCTTTTGCGCCAGCTGCATTCATAGTCATACTGACAGCAGGGCGGGCGAATTGATCATAATCCAATCGCGCATCATTGATTACTTCACCGGATAATAATGGCTTGCCATTGCGGCCTGCATTCACAAAATTTAATTGGATGTCTTCAACACCCGGTGTAACTTGATCATTCGCTTTTACATCCCAGAAAAATCCAATAGTTCGAGGTAACAAAGCACGAATCTCAGCGCGTCTGAAGATATTATTGATTATAGCTGTGTCTTTTATTGGATAGTAGAAAGGCGCACTTTGGCTACTTAAGGCAAACAATGGAGACGATGTTGCCGCGCGAAGCGAGTCCAGTGAATTTCCTGTATTGTCTTTGGTGGTACTTAATGCTTTTTCCAAAGCGGATTTAGTGGTGTCAGTCTTTGTGTTTGAAAGGGCAGTTGCTAAATCAACTTCTTTGGTAGCGTCTTTGGCTAATGGCTTGCTTTCATTTTGTTCTTTCAATAGCAATTGATTGATCGCTCCTAACGCCTGACTTAACTGAGGATCGTATGGTTCAATAATTTCCCAGAACTCTAAATGAGCAACACCTTGCAATAATTTACGAACGCGCTGTGGGTTGTCTGCACCGGGGATTTCTATTTGAATACGGCCGGTACCTTGCAGGCGTTGAATGTTAGGCTGCGAAGTTCCGAATTGGTCAATCCGCGTTTTTAAAATGGTGAATGAACGCTCAATGGCACTTTCAATTTCGTTATTCAAAAACTTCATCACATCAGCGTCACTGTCAGTTAATTTTACTCGATCTTTATTAGCAGACGAAGTAAACAGAGAAGCTAATGTTTTATTAGGGTTGGTATCTTTAAATGCTTTGAAGAAAAGCGCACTAAAATTATCCGTGCTGGTTTTCTGCAACTCGCTTGCTTTCTGAAGCGCAGCCGCAAAAGTTGGATCTTGATTGTTACCACTCAGCCCGCGGATGATGTCTACAGGGGAAATCTCCAGCACAACGTGCATACCACCCTGTAAATCGAGCCCTCGGCTAAGTTCAATTTCTTTCACTTCTTTGTAAGTGTATTCAGCTCCGAATAAATTGTAAACGGGCTTGTTCCAAAGTGAATCAAGGTAGTTTTGCTTCTTGATTAAATTCAACGAACCACTTTTGTCGGTGGCGTGGTCAATGGCTTCTTGTTGTATTTTATTCGACACGAAAGTGAACGATAAATAATACAAACAAAGCGCGGTGATTAGAACGGTGAGTACAACAACGACTCCTTTGTTACGCATAAAGTAGAAATTTTAATTGTTAAATTTTAATAAGATAAATGAAACACACGTTGCTTTTGCAAGTGTTTGCGAAAATTGAAATGCTGAAGTTAAAGAGTTATGGCGCGTTGGGCGCTATGATGACCCTGAATAAGGTCTGGAAAAAGCGGATGGCAGTTTTCTTAATTAGTACTACCGCAGGTTTAGACTCGGTGGTGTGATTAGACTTTTCTGCAACGGGCGATGAATGATTATCTACTATCTGAGTAGTGCCATGATTAGCTAAATCGGAGGGAGCGCTAACAAAAACCTGATCACCTTGTTGACTCTGATCCTTATTTTTTTCAGTCTTGACCTTTTTAAACGATGTCTCGGTTGGTTCGTAAAAAGACTGGGTAAGTACAATTACAGCCACCGAAAGGATGCCGGCAATCATTAAAATACCACGTTTTAGTTCTTTATTAGCCATTTTTAATCTAACCCACTTGGTTAGGATGCAGCAAAAGTATGAATTAGAAGTTAATTTACAACAGGGGTCAATTTTGTTCTTAAATACAAGGCCAGTACATCCAGTGCTCGCCCAAAATGACTGTTGTTGGGAATTACCAAATCGGCTTGATGTTTTAGGGGCTCAATCTGATTTTCATAAATCGGCATAACATGATATTGATAGCGGTACAACACGTCATCAATATCATAGCCACGCTCCACCTGATCGCGCTTAATGCGCCTTCCCAACTTTACATGGTCTTTGGCCTCGATAAATATTTTTAGGTCAATTTCTTTTTCTATCTCATTGAAATATTGAACAAAAAGCCCTTCTACAATAATGATGGGCGCGGCTTTAAACTCCAGCAACTGAGGTTCGGCTGCTGGGTTGTTGAAAGTATATTCCTTTTTCGCAACATTTTGTCCGGCTTTTAGCATTAACAGATCGCTCAGAAAAGTTTCTCGATCAATGGAAGTAGGGAGATCAAAATTTTTGATTCCATTTTCGTCTATAGGCTGCTGGTCTCGCGGCTTATAGTAATTGTCTTGAGAGATAAGGCACAGTTCACCCGCTTGAAATCGTGACGAAAGCCCTTGGAGGAAAAATGTTTTTCCTGAGCCGCTGCCGCCTGTAATGCCGATGGTGTAAGGTTTGTTCATGCCCGAATATATGGTCGCTTAAAATTACATTATTTGAGCATTCTTTTATAGTTGATTGTTGTTTGGGTGCATTTCAAATTGTCGCACCAATGTTTCATCCCTACGGGATTCTGGTGTATGTTGATTGTTCTTTTACCAATATATCGCCCTTACCAGAGCTTTAAATCCCGTTAGGGATTATATATTGGTAGCGTTTGTAATCCACCTTGGCCCACAGTCCCGTCAGGGACGAAATATTCTTACCGCGACAATTTG
>JAYVPS010000274.1:0-12977 GCA_043757225.1 Cytophagales bacterium
GAAGATTTTGACAATCTCCTCAACATTCACTTTAAAGGTGTGTACTTTCTAACACAGAAATCCATTCCGTTATTAAATGATGGTGGGGGTGTTGTGAATATTTCTTCCGGAACTACGCGTTTTTGTGTGCCTGGGTACTCGGTTTATTCATCCATGAAGGGCGCAGTAGAAATCTTTACTCGTTGTGTAGCAAAAGAGTTGGGTGTGCGGGGCATTCGGGCCAACGTAGTGGCTCCTGGCCCTATTGAAACTGATTTTAATAATGCAGCGATTCGAAGCAATCCTCAAATGAAGAACCATCTCAGTAGTATCACTGCTTTGGGTAGAGTGGGTGATGCGAATGATATTGGCTCGGTGGTCGCATTCCTTTGTACGGAAGACGCAAAATGGGTGAATGGTCAACGCATTGAAGTAGCCGGAGGGATTAATTTGTAGGCCACAGTAGAAATAATGAGCATAGTAGATAAATGTTGGGTGCCTGTGTTCATTTCATAAGCTACTTTTATTATTTTTTCAAAACGAAGATATCCCAACTTAGTCGGGCTATCAATAAAATTAGTACCAGTAAGAATACGTATCGAACAAATCGATTTCCTCGTAGAATAGCAGCTCGACTTCCAATAAAACCGCCAGCCATATTGCACACCATCATAGGTACAGCTAGTTTGAACACGATGACTTTACTTAAGAAGAAGCCAATTAGTGAAGCGAGGTCCGCCATTGCGTTGATGATCTTAGCACTGGCAGAGGCATTCAGAAAATTCAAACCGAGTATTGAGACAAATGCGAATACCAGCAGTGTGCCTGTTCCAGGACCAATGAAGCCATTGTAAAATCCAAGTAACAGACCAAGGGTGGCCGCAACTACTAAAAATTTATTTCCTTCATATCTTGGAGTATGTTCAGTACCCAAATCTTTTTTGAAAAAGCTGTAGATGGTCAGAGCAGAAATAACTAAAAGTAGAATAGGCTTAAAAACATGAGGTTCAATTAAATTCATTACGAAGGTTCCTCCAAAGGAACTCATGGCCGCACTTATTCCGGCAACTAAAACGAGCGTTGCGTCAATGCCAATAGATCTTACGTATTGGATTGCAGCTACAGATGTACCGGCAACCGAAGCAAAACGATTTGTGGCGATAACTTGTACGTGTGTCAGTTGTGGACACAAAATAAATAGGAGAGGCACTTGCACCAACCCGCCTCCGCCCACTACAGCATCTATAAAACCGGCAAAAGCAGCACCCAAACACAGTAATATGTAAATCCAGTATTCAGTCATCAGAAATAATATGGCACCTAAATCTATCAATTATGGTTTGAACCCCAATTTTTAATGAAAGATTGTATATACAACAATTGTATAAACTTTCCTTGTAAGTTTACTGTTCTTGCCCTAACAACAAATACTATGAATACTGTATTACATAAAGCTGCTACGCGAGGCCATGCCAACCACGGATGGCTCGATACTAATCACACGTTTAGTTTTGCCCATTATTACGACCCCACGCGTACGAACTTTGGTATGTTGCGCGTATTGAATGATGACTTTGTAGATGGCGGCATGGGCTTCGGAACACATCCACATGATAACATGGAGATCATTTCCATCCCCTTGTCAGGTGATTTGGAACACAAAGATAGTATGGGTAATGTAGCTGTAATTAAACAAAACGATGTGCAGATTATGAGTGCCGGCACAGGTATTCACCACAGTGAATACAACAAGAATAAAAACACGAAAGTGAACTTTTTACAGATTTGGGTTTTTCCGAAAGAACGCGACATTATTCCTCGGTATGATCAAATCACCTTTAATCCTGAAGATCGTGTTAGCAGATTGCAACAGATTGTAAGCCCTTCCAAAACAGATGAGGGGGTTTGGATCAATCAAGACGCGTGGTTTCATCTAGGGAAGTTGAAAAGCAATTTTGAAATAGATTATATCATCAAAAAGAAGGGGAATGGAGTTTATGCTTTTATTCTTGAAGGAGATGTTATAATTAGCGATCAAAAGTTAAGTAAACGTGATGGTTTTGGAATTTGGGATATAGAGAAGATATCGATTCAAGCTACTAGTGAAGCGGAAATTTTATTGATGGAGGTGCCGATGAACTAAATTGAAAGTTGTTGGTTATTATTAGTGAAATTGTTTCTTCAAGGCTAATCCATTATGAAATTAAGAACTGTATCTCGTTTATTATATGCTCATCAGGTTGACATGGGCGGCATGCCCATTCGGCAACCATTGCCCACCCAAGAGGTGCAGCAGATTGATCCTTTTTTATTGTTACATCATGCAAACATAAAAGCGCCAACGAATATAGAACCGGATCATGCTGGTATTGGACCTCATCCTCACAGAGGATTCTCTCCTGTAACATTTATTTTTAAGGGAGGTGTGCATCATCGCGATAGTCGCGGGAATGATAGCACCATTTATGTAGGAGGGGCACAGTGGATGAATGCAGGGAGGGGTATTTTGCATAGCGAACGACCACCACATGACATCCATGAAATTGGAGGACGTCAGGAAATTATTCAATTGTGGATAAACACACCCGCTAAAAATAAAATGGACCAGCCTGCCTATTTTCCGCTTAGCGCAGATGAGGTGCCTAACTTTAGCAGTAGCGATAAAAGAGTTAATGGGAGAGTCTTCTCAGGCGAAGTGCTTAATGTAAGAGGCCCAATACCTTCTCAAACAATTGTAACAGCAGCCACGATAGAATTTACTGTTGGCGGAAAAATTTCAATTCCCTTGCCTTCGTCACACAATGCGTTGATATATTTGTTGGATGGCAAATTGAAGGTGGATGGATATGGGATAGTAGAAGGATTGCATATCGTTCATTTCAAAAATGATGGAGAAGGAATTTCCATGGAGGCCATGGAGGATACTCGCGTGCTGCTATTAAGTGGAGAACCATTAAATGAAGAAGTAGTATCGCATGGGCCGTTTGTAATGAATACACAGACACAAATTATGGAGGCCATGCGAGATTATCAATCAGGAAAAATGGGTGTTTTGATAGAAGATTGAATTATAATCATCATTTTTATAAGAAAGCCGAATTATTTTTCTTAATTAATAGAATGCAAAAATCAACGAAAATTGAACAACCGATTTTAGAACTTATAAAACAGCGCAGGAGCAGAAGGGCTTATGATGACAAGTTAGTAGAGGTTGAAAAAATTCAAGCAATGTTTGAAGCTGCGCGGTGGGCGCCTTCCAGCAGTAACGAACAACCATGGACTTACCTTTATGCTACGAAAGAGCAAAAGGAACTCTATCAAAAGATATTTGATTCGTTGATGGAGGGCAATAAAATATGGGTAGCGCGAGCTCCTTTATTAATTGTAGCAATGGTGCGAAAAAATTTTATTCGTAACGATAAGCCGAATGGTTCGGCCAAATATGATCTTGGAGCGGCTAACGCCTTTCTTTCTTTGCAGGCCACCCAACTCGGCTTAAATGTCCATCAAATGGGCGGTTTTGATAAGGAGATGGCTCAAACACTTTTGAACATACCCAGTAATTATGAGCCGGTAGTAATTTTGGCAGTTGGTTATTTAGGAGATGTTGAGACATTACCGGAACCCCTCAAAGAGCGTGAGTTGGTTCTGCGTGAACGCTATACACAAGAAGCTTTTGTTACCAATAAAGAGTTTAAGTAATGGCTATTGCAACGATCGGATTGAAGCCACAAGAAGGTCAGATTTGAAGGCTAAGCAATCGGTAAGGAAAAGGTTATTAAAGTGCCCTCTTTAAATTTACTTTCGATAAAGAATTCTCCACCGTTACGTTTTATGAAGTCTTTGCAAAGTAAAAGTCCAAGCCCGGTTCCTTTTTCCTGATCAGTTCCTGTTTTAGTAAAATATTCGTTGGTGTTCAGGATCATTTCAACTTCTGATTTTGTCATCCCAATTCCGGTATCTTGAATTTGAACAAAGCAAAATTTGTTTTTTACTTCGAATTGAATAAGAACTTCACCTTCTCTTTTTGAGAACTTAATTGCATTATTGAATAAATTACGAAGAATTAGATGTACTTGATTAACATCTGCTAGAACAAATAGAGGAGCCTTAGTATCCGTCTTAAAAATAATTTGTTTGCGTGTTGCAGCTTCTTCTGATAAGTGAGCCACATCTTCTATAACGGAATTAATATTGAATGCAACAGGCGCTGTTTTAATGCCTTCCATTTGACCCAGCGACCAATTCAATAAATTCTCTAAAGTGCGCTGCGTAACATTGAGATTAGATTTAAGCTTGACGGATAATTCTGAAAACTCTTCAGGTGTTACTATTTTTTTTGTGACCATTTCCAACAAGGCATAAAGATTGTTAATAGGTCCGCGAAGATCATGGCTAATCACTGATAGTATTTTTGATTTAAGCTGATTTATATGATGAAGTGAATCTGTCTGGGATTGGATCTCTTCATTTTGCAACTCAATTTCTTGATTCTTGATGGCCAACTCCTTGTTAACGTTTTGTTGTAACCTGCGTTTTATCCAAAGGACATATGAAAGTATGGCCAGTAAAAGGGCTACTATCCCTCCGGAAATAATAATAAGCTGTTGGTTTTTTGCTTTCTGTTTTTCAAGCAGGTTTTGATTTTCAAGAAAAGTAATGATATGATCTTTCTCCTCCAAAGCGTAAATGGATTGGATTTCTTGAATTTGACCGCTCTTCTCTAAATTGAAAAGACTGTCCTTATAGGTATTCATTAGCTCCATCTGTTTGATTGCCAAATCGGTTTGCTTTTTCTGTTTATAAATCTCTATCAGCAGATTACTCACTCTGATCTTATTTGGTAAATTAGTTAACTCATCACTGATGTGATCGCTTTTCTTGAGAAGGGTTAACGCTTTTTCGACTTGACCCAAATGAAAGGCAACTTGCCCCGCTTGAAAATAGGAAACACCCAAACCTCTGCGATTCTTCACTAGACTATCGAGCAAAAGAGATTTAGTAATGTAAGGCTGGCTTTCTGAAAATTTATTTAGCTCAAAATAAATTCGAGCCTTTCTGCTATAAAGTACACTGGCATTTAACGTATCCTTATTCTTCTCATAAATAATAATGCCGCTGTCTGTGCAGTACATAGCAGAATCATACTTTTTTTGCACCAGTAAAAGAAAAGACTTTTCGCGCATTACTTCTGCCAATAGTCGCTCGTCTTTATTTTTAACAGCCAGATCAAATGCTTTACTAATATATGTTTCTGCTTGCGAATAATTTTTCAGGTCGGTAAAAGTGCGGCCTATTGAAAGAAGGCATTCACCCCAATGATAGTTGTCAGTTGAGTTTTCATAAATTTTAAGGGCTCTAAAGGCGTACTTTGTACTTAATAAATAATTTCCCTTTGCCCAGTTTGCTCTTGAAATTACGAAATAGCTAAATGCACTTTGATACTTGAGGTGCCTCTTTTCGGCCAGCTCCAACGCATAGTTGGCCAAGGCAATGGAAGAATCTGGTTTAGACAGATAAACCTTATATGCTTGGAAATTATTCTTTGCAATTAGGAGGCTATCTACGTTAGGCTGAGCCAACCCGGGTAGATTAATAATTAGAAAGAGAAGGAAAAAAAATTGTTTAACGGGCATCAAATGAAAGTCTTATCACGTTGATAAAAATCTGAATTTAGTCCTTTTTACCTTTCAAATGGCATTCGAGGTCATTAATTTTTGCCCAATTTTAGAATCAATTAAAATAAGGTTAGTTAGTATTCATTACCCTTGTCTACTTTTGCTGGCTATAATTCAGGTCTAGTAAATAAACACTTACCTTATTAATTAGGGATCTTAGCTCAGCTGGTTTAGAGCACTACCTCGACAAGGTAGGGGTCGAGGGTTCGAATCCCTCAGTTCCCACATTTATTTTTTAGTTAATTTCTAGGTTATGATAAGATTGACATTCCCTTTTGTTGTGCTCATTGGCTTAGCAAAATGCAATCCAAAGAAATTTAATTATCGGAGGCAAAACAATTTCTGCTGGTAAATATGCACTGTTTACTATTCCAACTAAAAGTGAATGGATTCTTATCATCAACAAAAATTGGAGACAGCATCTTACAGATCGGTATGATGTAAAGGAAGATATAGTGAGAGTTGAAGTGAAACCCGAAATGGAGAGTACTAACCAAGAACGCCTACGCTATGTAATCGAAGCGGATTCTAAAAGCGAAGGTGAGATCGTTTTGTATTGGGAGAAGCTTGAGGTCTCAATACCATTTAAGTTGAGATAAGCCGTCAACACATCATTTTTCTATTCGACAAAAAAATGATAACCTACTCCTTTGATGGTTGTAATTTGAAGCGAAGAATCTTCTCTGCCTTGACAGGTGCTAAAAGGCTTCTTTAAGTAATCATTGCCGCCAACTTGTATAGTTGAGATTTATTGTGTGCAAATCTAACCTCATTGATCGCAAATCTGCCGACTTGACTTATCTTTGTCTATGCGAATTCTTTGTCTACTCCTACTATTTTTGATCATCCTACCATTGAAAGCACAAATTTTTCTCCCCAAGTTTGATGTGCAAGGCCATCGAGGTGCCCGAGGACTGAAACCGGAAAATACTGTGCCTGCGTTTTTAGCTGCGTTAGATTTAGGGGTTACTACCTTGGAGATGGATGTGGTAATCACCAAAGACAAACAAGTAATTGTTTCGCATGAGCCTTGGATGTCGTTCGAGATTTGTTTAGACATCAATGGAAATCCCGTTAAGGAAAAGGATGAAAGGAAACTCAACATATTTCAAATGACCTACGAGCAGGTAAAGCAGTTTGACTGTGGCTCGAAGGTTCATCCCCGTTTTCCGGAACAGGAAAAGTCCAAGGCAAATAAGCCTCTTTTGAGCGAGGTCATTATCGCAGCAGAGAACCACCTCAAAAACTTTACACGCTACGAAGTCGATTACAACATCGAAATAAAATCTGAAAAGGAATTGGATGGAAAATATCAACCCAAGCCGGAGGAATTTTCAGATTTGGTGTATGCGTTGATCGATCAATATTTACCATTAGATCGGGTGGTCATTCAATCCTTTGATTTTCGCGTTTTGAAATATTGGCATGCCAAATATCCTGAAGTTCGTTTGGCTGCGCTGGTAGAAAATAAAAAGTCCGTTGATGAAAATCTTCAAGAACTCGGCTTTATTCCTTCTATCTATAGCCCCGATTTTAAATTACTTTCTGTGGAAGTAGTTAAAGAACTGCACACAAAAATGGCCGATTCTAATGATAAGAGGCACCATAAGCTGCGCGTAATTCCATGGACTGTAAATGAAGTATCGGATATGCTTGTGTTAAAGGGAATGGGAGTAGATGGTTTTATTACTGATTATCCTGATCGAGCAAATAAGTATAAGCTTACGCTTAACATTAACAGGAATAGCAATTGATTTATGCTGAGTTTTTGAAAATCTACCTAAACTTAATGCGCAAGAAAATTTCTATTATTGCACCTCAAAATAAAAACACTTATGCCAATATCTAATACACATCCGGTCACCAAGTATGACGTCTACGCTATTGGCAATGCAATAGTTGATATTATTACAGAAGTAGAATACGACTTTTTTGAAAAGAATGAAGTTGAAAAAGGTGTTATGACCTTGGTGGATGAAAAGCGCCAACATCAATTGATGAAGGCGATTGATATGAACAAAAGCAAATTATCAGGCGGAGGGTCTGCGGGTAATACGGTAACCGCCATTAATCAATTTGGAGGGAAAAGTTTTTATTCATGTTTGGTAGCCAAAGATGATCTGGGCAAATTTTTTCTCCAAGATTTAAAAAGCAACGGCATTGAGACCAATTTGGATTACGAAACCCTTTTAGCAGATCACACAGGCCGCTGCTTGGTGATGACTAGCCCAGATGCAGAGCGTACAATGAATACTTTTTTAGGAGTCAATTCCTTCTTTTCACCAGATTATTTAGATGAACAAGCAATTAAGAACTCTTCTTATTTATATATGGAAGGATATCTTGTTGCTAGCCCAAAAGGCTTGGAAGCAATGAAAGAAGCTAAAAGGCTAGCCGAACATCATAAAGTGCTTGTTGCTTTAACCTTCTCAGACCCCAGCATGGTAAAATATTTTTCCAAACAAATGGAGGAAGTGGTTGGTGCCAGTGTGGATTTACTTTTTTGTAACGAGGAAGAAGCAATGATTTTCACAGGCACGGCTACCGTATTGGAAGCACGCGAAAAACTAAAAGGGTTAGCTAAACGCTTTGTAATGACCTTAGGAAAAAATGGTGCGATGGTATTTGATGGGGATACGTTCATCCAAATTGAGCCTTATCAAGTCAATGCTATTGACACAAATGGTGCTGGCGATTTGTTTGCAGGGGCATTTATGTATGCGATAACCCATGGGCATAGCTATGCTGAGGCGGGCAAATTAGCCTCATTAGCATCATCTAAAGTAGTAGAGCAATTTGGTCCTAGGCTTTCCACTAATCAGGTTAAAAAGGTATTGGAACACTTACTTGCCTAATTCAGGCCTAATTCTCAAAACATGCTTCGAGGTCGTTTACTTAAGCTCAATCGACATCCTCTCCTTTAAGAGAGGAATGTGACGAGGTCGTAAACGAAATTAAAACACCTTTTCTAATAACCAGCAACTTAGAACCAGAACTATCTTGCATAATCCATAATTCTTGGCAATATTTGCAGCCCTTTTACCAAATAGGGTAAATTTGAATAATTAGAGCATATGAAACGCACCTACCAGCCTTCCAAGAGAAAAAGAACAAATAAGCATGGCTTCCGTGAGCGCATGGCAACTGCCAATGGACGCAGGGTTTTAGCCAATCGCAGAAGAAATGGAAGGAAAAAACTAACCGTTTCTGATGAAGGCACTTCTAAATCGAAGGCTAAGTAAGGTCGGCTGATTAGCTGAGAGGCTTAATAAGATAGTCCCTAAAAGTTGGGTTTGTTTAAAAGGCATCCCTCGAATCAATGAGAAAGTTCACCTTCAAAAAAGAAGAAAGGCTTTCGGGCGAAAAGAAAATTCAGGAACTCTTCGAAAAGGGTTCCTCTTTTTATTCATACCCTTTTAAGGTTATTTACCTTCAAAACTCTGATCAAACCAGCCCACATCAGGTATTGATTTCTGTTCCCAAAAGGAATTTTAAGAAGGCTGTTGATCGCAATATTGTTAAAAGGCGTTTTCGTGAAATCTATCGCTTGAGCAAGCATCAACTTTCGCAAGAAAAAAAGTGGCTTATTGCTTATATTTACACAGCAAAAGAAATAATTGATTCCAAAATTTTGCACGATAAACTTCCATTAACATATGGAAGAATTAAATAGACGATCAATGCGGAGGAAAATAAAAATAGCAGGCGGCATTATTTTAGTAGGCATAATTACCCTTTTTGCTTTTTCGTCTCCGGCCGAAAAATATTTTGACATCGCTAAAAGCCTTGACATTTTCGCTACCCTTTTTAAAGAGGTGAATACCTATTATGTTGATGAGGTCAATCCAAAGAAACTTGTCGAGACAGGTATCCACGGAATGCTTGAGCAGTTAGATCCATACACCGACTACATAGCCGAAGAAAGCAAAGAAGCTTTTAGCATCCAAACTACGGGGCAATATGCGGGGGTAGGAGCGTTGATCGGCATCGTTAATAAGAAAACGGTGATTACTAATCCGTATAAAGGGTTTCCTGCTTATCGTGCTGGCCTTAAAGTAGGAGACGAATTTCTGGAAGTAGACGGAAAAAATATAGAAGGCAAACCCACAGCAGTAGTAAGTAATCTATTAAAAGGCAATCCAAACACAGAAGTGGAAATTGCAGTGAGAAGATTTGGAGGCAAAGAAAAAATCAAAGTAAAGCTGATGCGTGAAAAAATCAGAATCAGCAACATCCCCTATTTTGGTTTAATTGATTCTGATGTTGGCTATATTAAACTGGATGAGTTCACGCCTGGTGCTGGCAAGGAGGTAGCGGAGGCAATTGTAAAAATGAAATCGCAAGGTGCTAAAAAATTGATCCTTGATTTACGGAGCAATCCGGGCGGCTCTTTGTATGAAGCTATAAATGTTGTTAATGTATTTATTCCGAAAGGCAAAGAAGTTGTTTCCACTAAGGGAAAGGTGCAAGAATGGAACAAGACATACACCACGTTGAATAGTCCGATCGATATCCAAATTCCTTTGGTAGTATTGACGAGTGGAGGCAGCGCATCAGCTTCAGAAATTGTTGCCGGCTCTCTTCAAGATTATGACCGTGCTGTTTTAGTGGGACAAAAAACTTTTGGCAAAGGCTTAGTGCAAACCACCCGTCAACTTTCTTATAACGCACAGTTAAAAGTTACAACTGCAAAATACTATATCCCAAGCGGCCGATGCATTCAAGCATTAGATTACTCACACCGCAAAAGCGATGGAGTTGTAGAGAAATTTGCAGACTCATTGAAGAGCGAATTCAAAACAGCCAATGGACGCAAAGTTTATGATGGTGCAGGGTTAGATCCAGATTTGCCGGTTAAGGCAGAAGAATACAGCACCGCATTTGTTGAGTTAGTCAATGCGGGTTATCTATTTGAGTATGCAAGCAAATATTGTGGCGAGCATCCCGTTTCTCCGACTTCTTTACGCACCTTTAAATTATCAGATGTAGAATACAAAAAATTTGTTGATTGGGTAAAAGAGCAACGCTTTTCCTACTCTACCGAGTTAGAAAAAAAGACCAATGAATTAGTGGCATCTGCAAAGACCGAACGCTATTACCAAGATTTAAAACAACCACTTACCGAACTCCAAACTAAAATCAGCCAATACCGTAGCACCGACTTGATTGGGCTTCGTGAAGAGATATCAAAAATTCTAGAAGAAGAGATTGGATTTCATTATGAACTCGCATCAGGTCAGGTAGAAGCCTCCCTGAATAGAGACAAAGAAATAACGGAAGCAAAAAGAGTATTATCCGATCCGGCCTCTCTAAAAAAAATTCTCTCTCCTAACTAATGGCATTGCTTTTAAGCATTGAGACATCCTCGCCAATTTGTTCGGTGGCTCTTCATCAAAACGGACAATTAATCGCATTTAATGAATCAGCTACACCTCAATCAACAGCATCTAGGTTGGCAGTTATGATTGACGAAGTTTTGAAGAATGGCGATTGCCAACCGAAACAACTTCAAGCCGTAGTAATTTCCGCTGGCCCAGGTTCCTACACTGGTTTACGTATTGGAGTAGCTACTGCCAAAGGAATTTGCTATGCCTTATCCATTCCGTTAATTTCAGTTAATACCCTAGAGCTAATGGCTTACCAGATTAAGATGAAGTCAAGTGATATCATTAATTCCTCTCCCTCTTTTTTGGAGAATGGACTTGAGATTAACCCCTCCCCCTCTCTTTTGGAGAGGGGGTTAGGGGGTGAGGTTCTCTGTCCCATGCTCGATGCTCGCAGAATGGAAGTCTATTGCTTGTTAATGGATTTGAATTTAAAACTGATAGAACCTACCACGGCAAAAATTATTGACGAAAAGAGTTTTGAGGAATGGTTGAATAAAAGTCCAATCTATTTTTTTGGAAGCGGAGCCGATAAGTGCAAAGAAGTCATCACTCACGTCAATGCCCATTTTATTTGGGGGGTTTCACCTTCTTCAAGTCAGTTGGGCGAACTTGGCGAAAGCAAATGGAAAAATTCAACCTTTGACGACATTGCTACATTTGAACCTTTGTACTTAAAAGATTTCATGATCAAAAAACCAAATTCAGTTTAATTCTGTTGATCAGACACAATGGAAACATCAGCCAAGCAAGAAGAAGATAGCGAGATTATCAATCGAGTCTCCACAAGCCAACTGGTTACGCTCAATCTCGAAGATTACTATGAGCCAACCCCTCGCGTGTTATTCGATATTAAACAGTGGCTTTTTCAAGAAATGATCCTAAAAGAAAAAGACTTTCGCGATCATATAAAATCCCACGATTGGTCTCAGTATAAAAATAAAAATGTGGCCATCACCTGTTCTGTAGACGCAGTGATTCCAACTTGGGCATATATGCTGCTATCCATCTCCCTTCAGCCCCATGCGCGGTGTGTTGTCTTCGGTTCGTTGACAGAGTTAGAGACTCAACTTTTTTTTTCAGCCCTACGCGCAATTGATTGGGAAAAATTTCGCAACGCCAAAGTCGTCATCAAAGGCTGTAGCAAAGTAGATGTGCCGGTAGCAGTTTATGTCGAAGCAACCAACCTGCTTTGCCCTGTGGCCACCAGCATTATGTACGGAGAGCCCTGTAGCACGGTTCCTTTGTATAAGAAAAAAAACTTATGAGGTCCTTGCGTAAAAAAAATTCCTCTGTAAGTCCGGTTACAAATAGAATAGGCTGTAGATCAAAACCTGTTAGCTAGTCTAAATTTCTTGCGGCCCCTTCGCCTTACACGCTGATCCCCCGCACACTCAGGCCGGGCTGTCCGTTTCAAGTCCGCCCATCACACAAATCAGCGCGCTTCGGGCTTTTCACTTCCATCCCTGGCCGAGCCCTTCCACATCCTTAAGGTTACAGGTATAATCCTCTTTTTCTTGAACCCTAAATTCCCCGAAACCCGTTACCAAAAAACATCGATTAGCTATCAAAGTGCATACAGCACTCTTACTTTCCCTATTTCTCAATTTATTTTCAATTTATTTTAAGAGTCAATCTTCTGATTATCAGCTCCTCAAAAACCCTTTCAAATCGCTGTAAAAAAACTTTTCTCCAACTATTTGCACAAAACCTTCCAACGACTACCTTTGCACTCCCATTTATAGAAAAGGGGCTTTTATACTCAAATTGGTTCGTCAGTTTAAAGTAGAAAAGTTAGGGCTCAAACCCACTCTTGGTAGAAGTTAATTCTGAAACCAAATCGTTCATTGAAAGGCGAATGTAAAATTAGACAGCGGACCTTGTACATTACCGATAGCGGGATGTACGGAGTTTTTAATCAAAGCTCGAGCACTGT
>JAYVPS010000275.1:0-12961 GCA_043757225.1 Cytophagales bacterium
CTTACCGTGGCCAAAGCCCATTGGATGCGGTTGCCTTTCTTCAACTGATGAAAGAAAAGATGAAATTGGTAGAGATTGACCAGTCTTTGCTAAGCCGTGCGATCAACGAAGGATTTTCTGGTGGCGAGAAGAAGAGAAATGAAATATTTCAGATGGCTATGTTGGAGCCTACGCTCGCCATTCTTGATGAGACGGATTCAGGTCTTGATATTGACGCACTCCGAATTGTGGCAAACGGAGTCAATAAATTAAGAACAAAAAACAACGCTACGATAGTAGTGACTCATTATCAAAGGTTATTGGATTACATTATCCCTGATTTTGTGCATGTACTATACAAAGGTCGAATTGTAAAATCAGGAACTAAGGAGTTAGCAAAAGAATTAGAGGTTAAAGGATACGATTGGATTAAAGAAGAAGCTTCACTTGTTTAGGATTATGACGGCAGCGCTTGAAAAGAATGGAATAGGTGAAATCGTAAAAAGTTTTCACGAAACTAAGTTTGGAGAGGCTAGTGAATACAGAACAAAAGCCATCGCCAACTTTGAGCAGCTTGGCCTGCCTACCAATAAAAGCGAAGAATACCGCTTCACTCCTATTACCAGTGCCATCGCCAAAAATTTTGAATGGAAGAATAAACTTTCACCTTCATCAATCACCTCAATCGATCAATTTTTAATTGATGGAATTGAAGCCACCATTTTGGTCTTTGTAAATGGCTCATATTCTCAATCGCATTCAAAAATTGATCATTCGTCCAAGGAGATTAAAATCACTTCGTTGTCCGAAGCCTTTAGGGCCGATAAAGAAGTCATCAGAAAGTACTTCGATAAGGTAAGTCAATCTGAAGCGGATCCTTTTGCTGCAATGAACACTGCTTTTTGGCAAGAGGGTATTTTTATTCATGTCTCTGAGAATAGTAAAGTTGAAAGACCTATACTGTTCTTACACATTAGCGATGCCAATCAAGAACAAGTGATCACTCATTCTCGCTTGCTACTCGTTGTTGAAAAAGGAGGTAGTCTTTCTGTTATTGAAAAATTTGATTCTGTAGGGTCAAATCCCATATTCCAAACACTTACAGAAGAAATTATTGTCAAGGAGAACGCACAATTAGAATACTGCAAAATCCAGAACGATTCCGGCAATAGTCATCAGGTGACTAACACAGTAATACAACAATCCAACATCAGTAAAGTCGATACGTGCACGATCACCTTGAATGGGCAACTTGTTCGGAATAATTTTTCTATTGTCATTGATGGTGAACATTGCGAATCACATTTTCATGGATTGTACTTACTCAACGGAAATACGATTGCTGATAATCACACGGTAGTGGATCACAAGAAACCAAACTCCTTCAGTAACGAACTTTATAAAGGAATAATGGATGGCAACTCGAAGGGCATCTTTAACGGAAAAATATTTGTTCGCCCCCAAGCACAAAAAACAAATGCCTTTCAATCGAACCGAAATATTTTGATGAGTGAAGATGCTACTGTCAATACGAAGCCTCAACTCGAAATCTGGGCTGACGATGTGAAATGTTCTCATGGTTGTACTTCAGGGCAATTGGATGAAGAAGCCTTATTCTATTTGCAAACACGAGGCATTCCATATGATTCCGCGAAAGCGATGTTGCTTTATGCTTTTGCATTGGATGTATTGGCTCCGGTGAAAAACGAAAAACTAAAAGCCTATCTCGATTCATTAATCGCTGAAAGGCTGAATAAAAACTTTTAAGATGACAACACTTGCCTCATCTACATTGGATATTAAAAAAATCAGGAAACAATTTCCTGTTCTTCAGCAAATAGTTAATGGTAAGCCGCTGGTTTATTTTGATAATGCCGCTACCAATCAGAAGCCTCAGCGTGTCATTGATGCATTGAAAACCTATTATTCAGAATACAATGCCAACATCCATCGAGGCATTCATACACTGGCAGAGAAAGCTACCAAGGCGTATGAAGAGACACGGCATTCTATGCAAGCATTTATTAATGCAAAATATGCTGAGGAGATTATCTTCACCAGAGGCGTAACGGAGAGCATCAATTTAGTAGCATCAAGCTATGGCAGGACTTTCTTAAAAGAGGGCGATGAGGTTATCGTTTCCGGATTGGAGCACCATTCTAATATTGTTCCATGGCAAATGGTGTGTGAAGAAAAGAAAGCAATTTTAAGAGTCATTCCCATTACCGATGTTGGTGAAATAGAGGTAGAATCATTTAGCAAGCTTCTCTCCCATCGTACCAAGTTGGTAGCGGTCAATCATGCTTCCAATAGCTTGGGCACCATCAATCCTATTAAGGAAATAATAATAAAAGCACACGAAGTTGGAGCAGTAGTTCTAATAGACGGAGCGCAAGCGGCCGCTCATATTGATATTGATGTACAGGAATTGGGTTGTGATTTCTATTGCATCTCCTCGCATAAAATGTATGGCCCTACCGGCACCGGCATTCTCTATGGAAAGAAAGAGTTACTTGAAAAAATGCCGCCCTACATGGGAGGTGGCGAGATGATTAAGGAAGTGACCTTTGCAAAAACTACATACAATGACTTGCCCTATAAATTTGAAGCAGGAACTCCCAACATCGCTGATGTAGTAGCATTAAACGAAGCCATCCTTTTTATCAATGAGCTTGGAAAAGAAAACATTGCTGCACACGAACTTGAGCTATTAGCCTATGCAACGAATAAATTAAAGAATTTGCCTGCTGTCAAGTTATTAGGGACAGCGAAAAATAAGGTAAGTGTACAATCATTTGTAGTGGAAGAAATTCATCATTTCGACATAGGTCAGATGCTGGACACGCGTGGGATAGCGGTGCGCACTGGTCATCATTGTACGCAACCTTTGATGGATCGATTAGGGATTGAGGGAACGGTGCGCGCTTCATTTGCTGTTTATAATACGAAAGAGGAGATTGATGAAATGGAGGAAGCTCTTAAACGTGTGATCTCGTTTATGAAAAAAAATGACAACTGCTGAAGCACAAGATAGTATTATCAGCGAATTCTCTCTCTTAGATGGAGACATGGAAATGACTGTTTTCTATTTGATTGAATTAGGGCAAAAATTACCAGCCTTGAGCGACCAAGACAGGGTTGAAGAAAATGAAGTGAAGGGTTGCCAATCAAAGGTATGGTTAGCAGCTAAGTTAGAAAACGATAAAATGCAATTCGCTGCCGATAGCAACACGGCCATTACTAAAGGATTAGTGAGTTTGTTGATTAGAATATTTTCAGAGCAACAGCCAGATGACATATTAAATGCTGACCTTTACTTCATGAAAAAGATAGGCATGGAACGGTTTATTGGGACACAGCGTTCTAACGGTTTTGCCGCTATGATAAAACAAATAAAATTCTATGCCCTGGCTTACAAAACACAATTAGCCGCTAAATGATGAACGAAGAAGTTCCAACCATATCGACACCAATAGAAGTCAACATGAGAGATAAGGTGTTGGCTGCGATTAAAACCGTCTATGATCCTGAAATACCCGTAGATGTTTACGAACTTGGGCTGATCTATGAAATCAATGTATATCCTGTTAACAACGTTTTTATTTTAATGACGTTGACTTCACCTTCTTGCCCTTCGGCCGAGGTGATACCGGTAGAAGTAGAGCAAAAAATAAAGGCCATTGAGGGTGTGAACGAAGTAAAGGTAGAATTGACCTTCGATCCTCCCTATTCACAAGATATGATGAGCGAAGTTGCTAAGTTGGAACTAGGATTCATGTAATAATGTTAACCATTTGATTAAATAGTAAATTACATTCGACTAAAAATCACAATCATAAATCTAAAATCCACTTATGTATCCCGAACAATTAGTTGCCCCGATGCGCTCAGATTTAACGATCGCTGGCTTCAAAGAATTAAAATCCGCTTCTGATGTAGATCAGGAATTAAAAGATCAAAAGGGAACTACCCTTTTAGTAGTTAACTCGGTTTGCGGTTGCGCAGCAGGCGCGGCTCGTCCTGGAATTAAATGGGCCTTACAAAACTCAGCTAAGAAACCCGCTCATCTAACCACCGTGTTTGCCGGTGTTGATAAAGAAGCTGTGGCGAAAGCCCGAGAGTACACCTTGCCTTATCCTCCTTCATCACCCTGCATTGCGTTGTTCAAAGATGGCGAGTTAGTTCACTTTGTTGAGCGTCATCATATTGAAGGAAGAAATGCTCAAATGATTGGCGAACACTTAGTGGAAGTATTTGAAGAGTTCTGTTAGTATAAACTAAAATATTTTTAAAGAAGCTGCTCGAATAAGCAGCTTTTTTAATTTGAAACAATCTCCGAACTCTTAGGAAAGAGCTTGATGTATGTAAGTGTGTAGGTGATGGTGGAAGAACCATTGTTCTCTGTGCGGATCCCTTCTAATATATCTTTTTCCCTATCATAGGTAAATGTATAGGTAAGTACCTTGCTTCTCGGCTCAAAATGCTTGTAGATTAAAATATTCCCCTCGCTTGCTTTGCTAAATTCTCCACGGAGCGAATAAGAAACCTGTCGAGATTTATTGATAGGCACTTCAAAAAAATCACGATCTGACTTTTCACGATCTTTGAAAATAGCTACTTTAGAATAATTTTCCCTTCGATCCATTACTTTCTCCTTCTCTGTGGAAGAAAAAAATCTTTTGCCTTTTTTAACGATCAAACTGGAAACAGAATAAATCCCTTCTATCGTCCCATCATCAGGACTACTCTTCGCCATGTAAAGCTTAACAATATCATCAAAATCTACTTGCTCAAATCCATAAGATTTTCTACTCTGTCTTGATTGATAAAGGTTTTCAATCGAACAAGACTGGAAAAGAAGAAGAGTGATAACGATGATCAACAGTTTTGTTTTCATAATTAATTTAGAACTTCTTCGTCATTCGAAATTAGGAAAGCTGAGCTAAAATTGATTATTGCCGAAACTTAACATAAAGGCCGTATTCGATCCCACCTTGTAAATACTATATTGCAGGGTAAAAGTAATCGAACTCTGACGGCAATGGTTAGGCTAAGGTATCAATCATTTTTTCCTTTTCCAAGTGACAAAAAAGTTAACTTATTATGAAGAATAATATCTACATCATCGGGGCTGGTGCAATCGGAAAGGTATTAGCTGTATTCCTTAAACTCAACAACGTTAATGTTACTCTCCTTAGGGGAAGTGTCGATAATATGTCAAGCGTCAAAGAAACAATTGGTGTTGTCTTGCCAGACAAAACAGAACTTGAAGCGGAGATAGAAGTCAGCACGTTAAGCAACTTTACTGAGTTAGACGGTATCATTATTTTAACTACCAAGTCATATGGTAACGAAAACATAGCTCAAGCGCTTAAAGGCATGGTAAATAATTCCCCTATCGTAATTTTGCAAAATGGATTAGGGGTTGAGCAGTTTTTTAATGATGACCATTTTACGGAGGTATTTCGTTGTGTTCTCTTTGCTACCAGCCAGAATATTTCCGAAAATAAACTCAGTTTTAAACCAGTCTCGGTCTCCCCAATCGGAATAATAAAGGGCGCTAACGCAACACTAAATAAAGTGGTCGAGCTGATCAGTAGTTCCAACTTCCAATTCAAGGCTGAGTCGGATATTCAACCTATAATTTGGAAAAAAGCTATTGTAAATAGTGTCTTCAATTCTATTTGTCCCCTGTTAGAAATTGATAATGGAATATTTTATCGTGATGAAGGCGTACTTCAGATTGCAAAAAGAATAATAAGAGAATGCGTTCAGATTTCTACTGCAAATGGAGTTTCTCTAAGTGTCGACCAAGTTATAGAAAGTCTGGTGCTAATAAGTAAAGGCTCAGATGGACAATTCATATCAACTCTCCAAGATATTAGAAAGAAGAGGAAGACTGAAATTGAAACATTAAACTTTGAAATTGTAAGAATTGCAGCAACCCTGGGCAAAGAGAATCTTGTGACAGAAACAAAGTTGTTGGGTGAATTAATAAAGATTAAATCCGAGCTAACTCGTTAAGAGAAACTGATATGAGATTTTCCTTCCTCGAGAAGGAATAGATAATAGTTTACTCATCACTCTCTATTTCTATTTCTTTTCAATCAATACTGCTTCTGTCAAAATAAAATTTCCGTGTTCAAGGTCAGCCTCGTTCAGCTTTAGTTTGCCCTTAACGCGAATAAATTGATCAGCCTCAAACTTGCCCTGTTTGGTTTTGAAAGAAACCTCAGCGATGGTTTCAGGGCCGGCACCACCGCAAAAGAAGCATTGACTGTATGGAAATTTGGATAAGATGATATACGCATTACCTTCTACATCTATCGGCAAATAATATCCCTCCAAATTAATTTCTTTGTCGGTAAATGCTTTGAGATCAACAGGGAAAACAGGCATCATAAAATACTCAGCAGCCTTCTCATTGTATTTAGTCTCAAATTTAGTCTTGGCAAAAAGAGTCCAACCATCGCTTTGAGCAATTAAATCAAAGGAACCACTCACAACCACTATTAACACGATAATATTTTTCATAATAACTCCTTTGAAATATCCCATTGAGAATAGCACTATTCGCCAGCGCCTCCTGTTCAACCACCCGCCAGCACTTTGTGTATATTCGTCCGGTAGGCTTGAACAGCTGGTATTGCTGAGCAAATAATCCCTAGTAACCAACATCCAAGCAAGATAAAAATTTCTTCTCGATAAAACACTTGAGCTGTTATTCCTGTGCGGGCACTTTCTTCTACCAATAATGTAAATAAGCTCAATGCACCATGCCCCATTGCTAACCCCAAAAGTGCCCCCATCAACGTAAGCAAACTACCTTCTAGTAAAACAGAAACAACCAGCTTGAAACGGCTGGCACCCATGCTGCGCATAATCGCCAAATCATATTGACGTTCCTTCAATGAATTGTAAAGTGCAATAAATATGCTCAAGGCCGAAATAAAAATCAGCATGTAGGAAAAACCCATTAATGCTTCGGCACCTACTCCAAGCAAAGTAAATAATCTAGCAGTTTCAAAAGCTGGCGATGCGGCTTGCATTTTTGTTTGCGCATTGATCATCCTCGGAAGCTGAATGAATGCTACGGGATTTTTGTACATGATTAACAATGAGGTGATTTCTTTTGTACTATCTCCTGCCTCGATTGTTGGTACTAATGGGGATGGGTGAAGAATGCTAACTGAATTAATTTGCTGTGTTTCATTCTCTTCATGCACTTTCCATATACTGCCAATATTAGTAAGAACAAGATTATCCAATACACTATGCGTTGTTTTTAAGATCCCAACCACTTCATATTGATTTTCATCATGGGCATGACCATCTTTGGTAAGTCCATGGGAGCTGGCAAATCGATCTCCGATTTTCAATTTTGTAACATCCGCCACGGAAACACCGATTGTCACCTCCAAATCTTTCTCCCACCATTTGCCTGATAATATTTCTGCTTTGTACAAGGCCGGATACGCCCGGCTGCTTCCAACAATCCTAAAATTTTGATAACTGTCGCCCAATGCCAACGGTATGGCTTCTTTTACCAACCGATGTTTGGCCAATTTTTCAGCTTCATTCAACTTAATGTTTCCTGTTGGAAAATCAACATGAAAAATACTACATAAAATTAATTGTAAAGGACTTCCCTTCGCGCCTACAACTAAATCAATACCCTTAGAGGTTCTTGTTATTTTCTCTTCCAATTGATTTTTGAAAAGGAGCAAGAGCGTAATAACACCTATACCTAAGGCCAGCAAAAAAATATTGAGCAACGTATTCAATGGCTTTGCTTTCAAATAATTCCAGACGAGCAGAAATAAATTCAAGGCTGATAGAAGTTAGTAATGATAGGTATCGGAGTTGATTTAAGAATTATGGCTTTCCTTATCCTATTCTTTAGGCGCTGATCGTGAGTAGCAATTATCAAAGTTGAATTATTCTGGTTGGCCACTTGAATTAACAATTCAATGGCATTATCACAATTCTTATCATCTAATGCAGAAGTCGGTTCATCTGCAAGAATTACTGAGGGCTTATTGATGATTGCACGGGCGATCGCCACTCGCTGCGCTTGCCCCTGGCTGAGTTCACGAATCTTTGCATTCTTTTTACCTATCAGATCCAATTGAGTTAATACTTCATCTATTCTATTTTCATTCTGTCGCTCATCCGCTAAGTAAGGTGCCAGCAGTAAATTCATCTTAACAGTAAGGGCTGAAATAAGATGATTGCGTTGAAAGATAAACCCCAATTTCTTTCCGCGAAAGTGGTCTAAATTAGTTTCTGAAAGCAAGCCAATATCGATACCGTTTATTTCAATTTTACCTGCTTGCGATCGAAGCAAGCCTCCGAGTAAATGTAGCAAAGTCGTCTTTCCACTACCTGAGTTTCCCAACAAAAGGCAATGCTCTCCTTTGCCTATTTGAATTTCAGGGAAATCAATTTTAGAATTGGCAGACTCATTACGATTAATGTACGTGTACGATAAATTAGAGACTTCTATCATAAACTCCTGCGCAAAACTGCCGGTGAATTAACATTCCTTAATAAAACGAGACCAATAACAAAGAACCCTCCAATAGCCAATGTACTGTTTCGCATACTTCCCGTTATATGTTCTACCAACCCATAACTGAATGTTCCTACTACAATGGAGAGATTAAAAGTGACATCAAAGAAACTAAAATACGAAGCGTGACTAATTGAATTTTCTGGAATTAATTTTGCGTAAGTGGCTCGAGCAAGTGATTGGATTCCTCCCATCACAATTCCTACTGAAAAGGCAAGCAAATAAAATTGATTCTCGCTCACTACCAAATAGGCAGCTAGACAAATAACAATCCACAAACTAATCATAGCGATAAGTGTATTTTTATTGCCCCATCCTCTTGATAAGCGGGCAAATAGAAAAGCACCCAGACCAGCCACTAACTGAATGAGTAATACCGTTGCTATTAGTTTGAAATCGGGAAGCTTTAATTCCTTTGAGCCAAAGGTTGCAGCCATGTACATCACCGTTTGTACGCCCATGTTAAAAAAGAAATAAGCCAACACATACCATTTCAAATCACGGTTGTGCTTAAAGCTCCTCCATACCTTTAAAAGCTCTTCGTAGCCTTTGGTAAAAGTAGACTTGGTAAAGCTCCTTTTAATTGAATTTTCTGGAAGCAGATAAAATGGAATTTGTGCAAACCCGATCCACCAAATCCCAACCATAAAAAATGAGAGCCGTACCGTTGCACCCTCTTGCAGGCCAAAAGCAATATGAAATTGAATCATCAACAAATTGATGATCAACAAAATTGCTCCCCCATAATATCCCCAAGAATATCCCTTAGCACTAATTCGATCAAACTGATCTTCAGTAGAAATTTCCGGTAAGAAGGCATCATAGAACACTAAACTCCCTGAATAGCCAATGCTTGCCAGAACAACGCACAAAATACCCCACACCAAAGTAGATTCATTAAAAAAATACATCCCCATACAAGCAGTACCACCCAGGTAACAAAAAAACTTCATGAAGGCCTTCTTATTGCCAACATAATCTGCCACCCCCGATAACAAAGGCAATAATGGAGCGATGATCAAAAACGAAAATGAAAGGGCGTACGAATACAAAACTGAATTGGTTACTTGCCATCCCAGAAAGGAAACCTGATCACTTCCGTTTATTCCCGTTGTTATCGATTGATAATAAACTGGAAAGATTGCAGAAGTGATTACCAATGAATAAACCGAATTAGCCCAATCATACATACACCAAGCTCGAATAGTACGAGGGTTATTCAATACGGATGATGTAGTTGAACTCATGATGTTTCAATATTCAAGATAATTAGTATTCGGCTCTTGTTCTAATAACATCTATAAAAAGAAAAAGCCTTCCGATTACTCGAAAGGCTTCCAATATTTTCAATACCAATTAATTTTTCTTTTTATCGACACCTTCCAAAGCAGTATAGAGAATCTTCCGAGCATTCCCTTTACGCAATTCCGTTTCAACATCTGCAATAATACCACGCTTCGCTTCCATGTCAACTTTTAAGGCAATGGTTAATTGATCTTGCTCTACTTCTAACAATTTTCCCTTCTCAGCATTGACCCAACGAATAATGTCCGTAGTTTCGATAAAAGCATCATTAGCCTGAATCTTTGGTTCCTTGCCATAAACTTCTGCTTTTGTAGGTTCTCCAATATAGAGGTTGGTTACTAACGATTTACGTTCTAACCTTCTCAATTGAGAAGCTCGAGGAATTTGCTGCTTTACTTCAATGGACGCTTCTCGGATTTCGGTGGTTACCATGAAAAAGAACAACAACATGAATACCACGTCTGGCATTGAAGCAGTGGGGATTTCCTGCTTTACTTGCGCCTTTTTCTTAAATTTTGACATTGTATAACTTTTTTTAATTACCTATTTTAGTCGGTTCTGCAATGGAGATTTGCATGGGGTAATCTTTTCTTCCTTTCTCATAAATTGCCTTTTTATTAGGATCAGATAATTGCGAGGCTGCCTCTCGGAATTCTTTATTAGTCACCCCTGCCTGTTCAGCATAGATGTCGTAATAGGCTCCTTGTACAATATCTAATAATTCAACAAATCTTTTATGGCTTGTTCCTCTATCGGTTTTAAAAGAGACCACTGCCTTTTCGGGGCTATCAGAACTTGCACGATCCACTCCATTATTAGTAACGAACTTTTTAACCATTTCCTTCAATCCGCTCACATCTTCCATCGGATCACCCTCTACCAGAAGCGCATCAGAAGAATTCACCTGAATTTTGAAGATGTTTTTCTCCTGCATTTTTATTTCAACAGGCTTATTAGGGTCAGGAGGCGGTGGCAAACCTATGCTTAATCCACGGTCATTAGTGATTGTTGTTGTAACCAAGAAAAAAGTCAGCATCAAAAAAGCGATATCTGCCATGGATGCATTCGGAATTTCGGGTGTTGTGCGTGCCATTTACAATTAATTGTTAACGATGTCCCTTATTAAAGAGTATACTACTAAAACGATAGAAACTAAAAGGACGATATAAAACATAATTATTCCAGCTCCAATTAATTTGGAAGAACTCGCGTCCACACCTAACGAAGCGGCCTTCGATGAAACCTCTGATCCAGATAAAGCATAGGATATTCCAAAAAGTACCAACAATGCTACAATTCCGATTAAGGACTTAAAAAGATCTGTCGGGTGTTTAATAGCCTGAAAAGCAGGCATAATAATACATACTCCCAGTGCCAAAAAGAAAAGAATATAGGTAATCCAAAGAGCAGGTGAAATTAATGAATCTAACATAATTCAGTTGGTTATTTAGATAACTTATGTCTTACCAAAATATCGATCATTGAAATAGAAGCATCTTCCATCTTATTCACTAAGCTATCTATTTTAGAAACGCAATAGTTATATAAAATTTGAAGCACCATACCAACGATAAGTCCTCCTACTGTTGTAATCAAGGCCACTTTCATACCACCTGCAACAACCGTTGGAGACATATCACCAGCCGCTTCAATAGCGTCAAATGTCTGCACCATTCCAATTACTGTTCCGAAGAATCCCAACATAGGGCCAAGAGAAATACACAAGGATATCCAGATTAAGCCTGACTCCAAGCGACCCATTTCCACACCACCATAGGATACAATTGATTTTTCTACCATCTCAACACCTTCTCCTGCACGCATCAACCCTTGAGTAAAGATAGAAGCAACTGGGCCGCGGGTATTCTTAGTAATATCTTTTGCCGCTTCCACACCGCCTTTTGCAAGAGCGTCCTCAATTTGAATCAACAATTTTTTCGTGTTAGTAGAAGCCAAGTTTAGTGTAATGATCCTTTCTATAGAGATAGCCAAACCAAGAATAAAGACAATAAGAATAGGCCACATATACGCTGTGCCTCCTTCAATAAATTTCAGTTTCAGGGCTTGATGAGCTGATTGTTCTTCTGCTGGTGCATCCGAAGCTACTTCGGCTACGCTTGATTCAACAGGTGCTACTTGTTCAGTGGCAGCTTTTGTTGTGTCGGCCTGAGCCAATACTTTGGAAGAACCAAATGCAAGTACTCCGATAAAAGCTAGGATCGTTACTAATTTTTTCATGGTTTAAGGTTTATTGATAAAACTTGAAGTCGCGAAATTAAAGGATTTAACGATTTCCATGCAAGCTTTTCAAAAAAAAAATGACGAATCCATGCACTTATTTTTCAAACTCACCTGATACAATACCATAATCGAGGTAAAGTCACTAAAAAAATGAGAATTGAGCCAAAACTTAACTGTTTTACGAGCCGAGCCTAACATCACCTTGCATTCAGAATGATTAATCCATTTCTTTGCTTTCTTTTTTTCGGAGAGATGTCAGAGTGGCCGAACGAGCACGCTTGGAAAGCGTGTTTACTGAAAGGTAACGTGGGTTCGAATCCCACTCTCTCCGCAAACTATCCTATCATTAGGACTAGTCAAGCCTAGGGATTATGTGGTGTGGACTTCATATAGGCTCAGCAATGATCTTTAAAAAAGGATTGCAGAGCAAGAAAGTTAGCTTCAATCCACTGGGGATTTATCCTCCAAAGATCTAGGAGGACTCTCCAGCAATGGGCTTGCTAATCAACTCACGGGTTTTGTCAGCACCATGCTCTCCTAGTAAAATCATCAACTTAGCTACAGCGGCTTCGGTAGTCATATCAGCTCCACTAATTACTCCAATTTTTTTTAACCACTGACTGGTTTCGTATTTACCTTGCTCCACTGTGCCACCAGGGCATTGAGAAATATTAAGAATAATTATCCCATTCTGTATTGCCTCTTGAAGTAATTCAATCATCCATGGATAGGAAGGTGCGTTTCCGGAACCAAATGTCTCAAGCACCAAGGCTTTCAAATTAGGGGTTTGAAGAATCGCTTTTACGCTCGTGGCAGGAATACCGGGGAATAATTTTAATATTGACAGGTTGGTGTCAAATCTAG
>JAYVPS010000276.1:0-12924 GCA_043757225.1 Cytophagales bacterium
GCTTGCGCATGTTTAAGCCATCCTTGCAAAACTGTCGTACACCCCTTCGGTAGTGTTGTTCCGGCTATTTTATCTTCCACTTTTTTCCAGCTATTTCTACCTGAAAAGTCTCCACGCATTTCCTGTCTTGAAGTGTAGCGTAACATGTCTTTCCATCTTTTCCACCGAAAATAAGATTGCTCACTTTCTTTCCTTTCAGTGCAATCTCCCTTAAAACTTGGCCTTGTGACGAGATAACGGCAATAACTCCCTTGCCATGTCGGGCTACATAAAGATTGCCCGCTTGGTCGCACTTCATTCCATCCAACCCGAAATCAGGAAACTCAATGAGCAGTCGCTTGTTGGAAATGGTTCCATTACTTAAATCAAAAGCCCAGATTTTCCTTTGAATACTTTCGTTTACATATAAGATTTTTTCATCAGGACTTAGTTCAATCCCATTCGTTGTACCCATCTCATCGGCTAACAAAGTAACTGAACCGTTTTGGTCAATACGCCAGAGCTTTCCCGTTCCGTTTTTCCAGTTAGGATCGGAGGCGAATAGTTGCCCTGCGTGATTAATGGTAAGATCGTTCGGTTGATTAAAGAGGTCACTATGCGCAAAGACTGAGGTGACTTTACTTTTTTTATCAATTTTTAAAACATTATGTCCCTTCCAATCGGCTATTAAGAAATCCCACTTCGAATCAAACATGATGGAGTTGCCAATGCTTCCTTCCGGAAGGGTAACAAATAATTCCACGTTACCGTTTTTTTTTACCTGCCCAATTGTTCCATCTCGTAAATAGTTAACAACAAAAAGATTTCCATTTTGATCAACGTTTGGGCCTTCAATATTTTCGGAGAAAATATTTTCTGCAGTAAGATCTTTGGCTTGATAAACCTGACCGTGTAAAACCAGACTTGCAAGCAGAAAACTTGATAATAGAATCGTTTTCATCTAACTCAAGCCTTTCCGACTCTGTGCCCTTTCAAAGAATAAAACAAAATGTATGCATAACAAGGTGCCACTATCCAAAAGAAAGCTGATGGAGGGCCAAGAGTAGGAACTATTCGTGCATAAACTTGAGGTACTACCGCACCACCGGCAATTCCCATAACTAAAAGTGCAGAAGCAATTTTGGTGAACTTACCTAGCCCCTCGATGGCTAGCGGAAAAATGGCAGGCCACATCAACGCATTGGCAAATCCTAATAAAGCTATGAATACTATGGAAGTATAACCAGTAGTGACAAAAACACCAACACTAAGTAGAATTCCAATAACCGCAGAAATGGCCAACGCATTTTCTTGTTTGATATATTTTGGAATTGCTGCAATTCCAATAATATACCCAACGACCATTGACCAGAGGGTGTAGGAAGTAAATATTTTTGTTTCATCAAGACTGATACCAATGGCTTTTCCATAAGTGCCGATTACGTCACCTGCCATCACCTCAGCCCCCACATACAGAAAGAGGCATAACATTCCCAGCAAAAGATGTGGGAATTGAAAAATACTGGTTTTATTGTTTTGAGATTCGCTGGTTTTACCTCCGTCCGTTTCAATTTCCGGGAGTGCTGAAAACCAAATCCAAACTGCCAATAGAAAAAGCACCACGGCCATTATTCCGTACGGCATAATAACACGATGAGAAAGTTCTTGAAGTAATTGAACTCGTTCTTCTTCGTTGCTAATAGTTGCAATCTTTTTTTCTATTTCGCTGGCACCTTCCAGAACAATAGCACCAAGTACGAGGGGACTTAGTGCTCCAGCCACTTTGTTACAGATACCCATAATGCTGATTCGTTTGGCAGCACTTTCAATAGGGCCAATTACTGAGATATACGGATTGGAGGCTGTTTGCAAAAGAGCCAGTCCCATGCCCTGAACAAAAAGCCCGGTGAGAAAAAGACTGAAGCTTCGGGTGGCGGCAGCAGGAATAAATAAGAGTGCGCCAAAGCCCATAACTGCAAGCCCTAACGACATGCCTTTTTTGAAACCCGTTTTAGTAAGAATGAAGGAAGAAGGGATAGCTAAAAAGAAGTAAGCCATGTAGAATGCAAAAGTCACTAGCAATGCCTCAGAGTCAGTCTTTAAATCACATGCTAATTTTAAAAAAGGGATCAGCGTGCCATTGAGCCAAGTAACAAAACCGAAAATAAAAAATAACACCCCAATGATGCTGATAGATAACACATAGTTTTTCGAGGTTGACATAAGATTAACAGAAATTTTTAGTGGAGATTGGCGAACTTAATTGGTTAAGGTTATGAATGTGATGGCTAAAGATTTAATTTTGGGTCAAGTTGGTAATTATTTTTTAGTTTCGCTTCAAACAAAGTAAGTTTTATGGCAACAAAAAAGAGAATGACCCTGTTGGTAATGGCCGCAGGCATGGGCAGCCGCTATGGTGGCATCAAGCAAATTGATGGATTTGGCCCTAACGGGGAAACCATTATGGACTATTCGCTTTTCGATGCCTTGCGGGCAGGGTTCGACAAAGTGGTTTTTATCGTACGCGATGAGATTAAGGAAACCGTGAAAGAAATTTTCTTGCCGAAGCTGAAAGGCAAGGCCGAAGTGTTTTTTGAGGTGCAGTCCTTAGATCGGTTTGTGCCGCCAAATTATGGACTTGTTGATAGAAAAAAACCTTGGGGGACTACGCATGCTATGTTGTGTGCGAAAGATGTAATTGATGAGCCATTTGCTGTTATCAATGCAGATGATTTTTATGGTAGAGAAGCATTTCAATCTTTAGCAGACTTTTTTCAAACGGCTGCACCAAATCACCATGCCATGGTAGGATACATCTTAAAAAATGTATTGTCCGATCATGGAAGTGTTTCGCGCGGAGTTGCTGAAGAGCGGGATGACGAAGGCTTTTTAAAGAAACTGAGCGAGCTTACTAAAATTGTAAAGGAGGACGGCAAGATCATTTCTAAAGAAGAATCCGGAGACCGGGAGCTGCACGCATTACTCCCAGTGTCCATGAATTGTTGGGGCTTTCAACCGGGCGTATTCGACCTGACAGAAAAAATGTTCCATGAGTTCGCAGTAAAGAACAGACAAAATCCATCGGCTGAATTTTTCATCGCCCTTTTATCAAATGAAATCATCAGACTAAACTTAGGCAAAGTACATATTCTTGAAGGAGGAAAAACCTGGTTTGGTGTTACTTATAAAGAAGACAAAGAGGAAGTTTCGGGAAGAATAAAGGAACTGGTGAACCAAGGGGTTTATCCTTCTAAGTTGTGGTAGAGTTAGATAGAAGATTTTATTTTGGTGCTTTCGTGGGTAATATACACTTTGCCAATAAGACCCATTTGGACTAAGTTTTCATAGCACAATATTCAAATATTTAATTGTGTCTTTATGCTTTTGTGGCAATAAATTAATAACATGGAAAAAACAGAAATGATCTTTGGTACCCGTGCCGTAATGGAGGCCATCAAGGCAGGCCGTGAGATCGAAAAAATTTATGTTCAATCCGGCTTAACCAATGATTTGATTAAGGAGTTGATCAACACGGCTAAGGAACATCAAGCTCCTTATTCATTTATCCCGCAAGCAAAACTCAATCGACTCTCCAACAAAAATCACCAGGGGGTAATTTGTGTTTTGTCAGCTGTGCAATATGCTTCGTTAGAAAACATTATTGACAAGTGTTATAGCGAAGGTCGCGAACCATTTTTTTTAATCCTAGACCGTGTGACGGATGTAAGAAATTTTGGAGCGATGGCTCGTACGGCTGAGTGCGCCAAACTGGATGCCATTATTCTGGAAGACAAAGGAAATGCTCCAATTACAGGAGATGCCATGAAGACGTCTGCGGGAGCATTGAGCCACTTAGCAGTTTGCCGCGTAAAGGACATGAAGAAGACTTTCAAGTTGCTAAAAGAAAACGGAATTCAAATAGTGGCCTGTACAGAAAAGACCAAAGTAACTTTATACGAACTGGATCTCAATACACCCATTGCCTTGATACTTGGGTCAGAAGAAGACGGCATTTCTCCGCAAATGTTGAAGGAGGCAGATCACCTCGCTAAAATTCCACTCAGAGGAATTATTGAATCGTTGAATGTTTCAGTAGCCGCGGGTATTGCTATTTACGAGGCAATCAGGCAGAAAAATTTTATGAAGAAGGGGTAGCGATTGATCTATGAATCGGTGACAAAGGAAGCCTTCAAAAAAATCAATACAAAATTTCACAACAACAATCAACGGGGTTTTCCCCTAAAATAAACGGGGAAAACCCCGTTGTGAGATTGCTATAATTAATTCTATTTTGTTGTTGAACAAAAACAACCGCAAATTTAGATGAAAAAATCACACACCCCCGGAATTGCTTTTTTAACCGCAATGGTATTATTAGCTCTTATGAGCTGTGATGTTGCTGACCTCAAACTACCAGCAAAATTAGTGCAGCCAAGCCTTACTATCGAGGAAGAGAAACGATTGATTTTGCTCGATACAAACTACCGTTATTCTTTAAAGGATGCTCAAAAGGATGCCGATCTGGTAGCGGCAGAGCTAGATGCCGAAGACTCGAAAAAGGGTATCAAAGTAAAAAGAACTGTTTCTGAAACTTTTTCTTATTCTATATTGGATACCATTATGTATGTATCCTAGGCAGACCAATCGAAAAAACGACCCTGGGTTTTATGTTTTCAATTTTACCAATAAGAGCGGCTTTGCTTTGATATCAGGCGATAAGCGGATTGCTGGTCGATTAGGCTGGTCTGGTAACGGAACTATTGATAACAACCCACACGCGGGACTTAGAATATTTTTATCACGAATGATCCCATACTTTCAATTTAAAAGACAAGAAATAGAAGCAATGCGGGGTGATAGTACACACATTAATTTATTGCGCAAGTTATCAGATTTTAAAAAAGACGATTCTGTTAGTAAAACTCAAAACTCAGGTGCGAGGGTTGAGTATTGCCTTAGTGCTGGAGGAAGAGTTGCTGTTGCTTGTAGTGGTAGTTGTGATAAATATAGCTATAGCACTTTAATTTCTTCTTATAATACTACTACCCCAGATGTTTCTCCTTTGCTTCAAACTAATTGGCACCAAAATGCTCCTTATAATCAATTGTATGAATCTGGTTGCAATTCCTTTAATGCGGGCTGTTATTCAAATAGTAATTATTCGGCAGGTTGTGTACCAATATCAGAAGCTCAGGTTATTGCTTATTTCTATGGCAAAAACCCGACTAGGTATGGAGCGGATTGGCAAGCAATTTCAAACAATCCTGGATGTACTTATACCGATCCTCAGTTCGCTGCGGTATCCGCCCTAGTAAAGGCTGTTTATGATCATTATGAAATTACGTTTAAGACTTGTGCGGCAGGCACCTTCACGTTCAATCGCGAGATTTAGTTTTTAAATGGAGATCGTGGTATTCATCCTGATTTTGGGCTAGTTTATGGCGACTGGAGGGAGTATAATGTGGGGGATTTACGTGCTTCAATCCAAAGTGGTAGCCCTGTACCAGTAAATGGGTCGCAACATGAATTATGTCTATTTTTTAATTGGGCTTGCGTTCCAGATCCGTGGTATATGCATCAATGGGTATTGGATGGGATTTTAACCACAAATACAATTTCCACCTATCGGGTATATCCAGTAGATTATAATACTTGCACATACCTTCCTAGTTACACCTATACAACGAATACAGCTATAAATACCTACACTCATTCAAATTGGGGTTGGGGGGGATCTCAAAATGCTCAAACTGGTGGACCAGCACCACAAGGCTCAAATGGCTGGTATCTTGAAGGGGCTTTTGGAGATTGGAATATTAATGGTACCAATAATCAATATTCGTATAATCATGATGACAAAATAGTCGCCTACATAACTCCTTATTAGGCTGGGCACCTTGAGTATTATTATATTGAATTTTTATATCGTGCTATGAAAAATTTTAAACTTTTTATTTTGTGGACTTTATTTGCTCACCTACTGGGTTCGTGTCAATGCGGTAGTAACCTAGGCCCTGTATTTTATGGGGCTTGGATATTTTACAGAAATGCGAAAGGCGAAGATTTACTAGACGCGAAGACCAAGGGTCATTTTGAATCCCCTAAAATAGACGGGCTTGATGCTTTCCAACCCTTCAGAAAAACGGAAGCGGGATCATCTGGCTTCCCAATAGGATATTACATGTACGTTGAACTTAAAACTAATAAAACAAAGATTATTATTTTGTTGAACAATACAATTTCCGATACGCTATCATATACTTTTTCGGGTACTAAGTTGACGAGTTGCGAGTATAATAGGACAAATGTGTTGCAAGCAAATGATCCCCATGAATTCCCAGTATTGATTGTCAAGTAAAATAAATTGAAAACGCTAAAAATTTGTCTGATAGTTATTTTACTTTCAGTAACATGCTTTTCTTGCACCGCACAGACGTATCGTAAATTAAGGTTTGGAGTTGCAATTGGAAGAACGCAATCATCTGGTATTTCTATTTTGAGTTTAGAGCCTTCTTTTCGGATAAAAGATAATTTTTCAATAGGTTGGAGAATAGAGGCGATGGGTGAAAGGGAGATAAGAGAATGCTATTCGCTTACCTTAAACGGGCAGTACTATTTGAAGAAACGTATTTCTCTCGCCAAAGATTTTCGTGTTTTTGTGGGATTGGGGGCTGGTGATTTTTTTAGTAGGCATGATAATCCTCTTATCACAATTACGTTGCCAAATGGCCAACAAGTAGATGGGAATGTTATAGAAACAACGCAAGGTAAAGGGGGTTTTTATCCCAGAATTGGTTTTGAATACCATCATTTTTCGGTAATTATTGACTATAATTTTATTTACAGAAAATTTTTGAGGTTCGCCTATTTTGATCCTTTACTAAACCAGTCATTGCCGGGAGTCTATCTCTATAGAAGCGACAATTACCTAAGTTTTAAAATTGGATATTATTTTGGGGGAGGAAAGAAAAAAAGATAGTCGATGAGGCGTACAAAAAGGAGATTAGAATTCGGGATAAAAAAAACCTTACCAAGATTACAGAAACTCGCTGCCATTATGCTTTGCGCGAATATCATTCACAAACCTTCGGAATAGTTCTTCTTTATCTTTTTCGCAAACGATGACTACGTTGCCGAAGGCTCCAACTAGGTATCCATCCAAGCCTTGTACTACCACCAATTTGTCTGGGTCACCTTTGATTATCGAGTTGCGGGTTTCGTAGGTAAGAGCTTCTACGTTGATCACGTTGTTCATAGTGTCTTTGGAAGAGAGTTCATACAACGAACCCCACGAACCTAAATCAGACCAAGCGAAGTCGCTTAGCCAAACATAAACATTGTCAGCTTTTTCCATGATGCCATAGTCGATGGAAATATTTTTTACTTGGGAATAGGCCTCTTGTATTGCTTCACTTTCTTTTGGTGTAGAAATTTTTTCAGCGGCCTCATCAAAGATTTCTGCCATTTCGGGCAGGTGCTTTGAAAAACTTTTCAGAATGGCTTGTACTCCCCAAATAAAGATACCGGCATTCCATACAAAATCACCGCTCTCTAAAAACTTGTTGGCAAGGGTTAGCTCCGGCTTTTCGGTAAAGGTCTTTACCTTTTTGAGCACGCTTTTATTTTCAATGAATTGAATATAACCATAGCCCGTTTCAGGCCGAGTGGGCTTAATACCAAGAGCAATTAATTTGTCTTGACCCGTTGCCTGTTCTGCAGAATTGGCAATCGTCTGTTGGAAATCTCTTTCGTTTAGTATCAAGTGATCGGAAGGGGTTACCACCACCACCGCTTTTTTATTTTGCTTGGCAATCTTATGCGAAGCATACAGGATGCAGGGAGCCGTGTTTTTACGCATAGGCTCGGCTAAAACTTGGCTCTCTTTTAGTTGCGGCAATTGTTGTAAGGTAATCTCCTTATGCTCCTCGTGAGTGACTACAAAAATATTTTCTGGTGGACAAAGAGGCAGAAAACGTTCGTAGGTAGATTGAAGAAGGGTTTTACCCGTTCCCAATACATCTAAAAACTGTTTTGGCTTAGAATTTCGACTATAAGGCCAGAAGCGAGTGCCCACTCCACCTGCCATCAGCACCACGTAAAGGTTGTTATTCATCTTTGCTTGTCTGTAAAATCAATTAAAACGCTAAAATAGTGAACTCTTTACTTTTTTGAGTAAGATTTTTTACTTCTGCAACCGTTGCAAACGCCTCTAAAGCGTAATGATAAAAATTATTTTTTTTGGCGCCCTACCAACGTTTGCTTGGTTTGTTACGCATTTATCAATTAATAATGAAGAGTTGGTGAATAGTCAAGTAAAATTTGCTATCTTCAATAACTTATAAAAGTTAATCAGAATATTATTGGCTAGTAGTATGATAGTGGCAGAAGAGAAAGATGAGATAAAGGTAAAGCTCAAGGAAATATTTGGGTACGGGAATTTCCGTGGCAACCAAGAGCCTGTGATCAGAAACATCATGGGTGGAAGAAACACGTTTGTTATCATGCCTACGGGTGCTGGCAAATCTTTGTGTTATCAGCTTCCTGCCATGATGAAGGATGGCCTTGCCATTGTCATCTCACCGTTGATTGCTTTGATGAAAAATCAGGTAGATCAAATGAATGCTTATGGAGTGAATGCACGCTTCTTAAACTCTACTTTGAGCAAGGGTGAAATCACCAAATTGAAGAAGGATTGTATTTCTGGCTTGGTCAAACTGTTGTACGTAGCACCTGAGTCACTCAATAAAGAAGAGAACATTGAATTTCTTCAAAAGGTAGAAGTATCCTTTGTTGCTATTGATGAAGCACATTGTATTTCAGAGTGGGGTCATGATTTCCGCCCTGAGTATCGGAAGATAAAAACAATGATCGCCCAACTTGGTGACAAGAATGTGATTGCGTTGACGGCCACCGCAACACCAAAAGTGCAGCTCGATATTCAGAAAAATTTGCAGATGGAAGATGCTGATGTCTTCTTATCATCTTTCAATCGTAAAAACCTTTATTACGAGGTTCGCCCTAAAAAGGAAACCAAGAAACAGCTTATTCGATTCTTAAAGGAGCACAAAGGTAAGTCAGGAATTATCTATTGCTTGAGTCGCAAAAAAGTGGAAGAGATAGCACAGCTTCTAAATGTCAATGGATTTAAGGCAGCCCCATACCATGCTGGGTTAGATCCGGATGTGCGGATGAAAAATCAAGATGATTTTTTGAATGAGGAGGTAGATATTATCACGGCTACCATTGCCTTTGGTATGGGTATTGATAAACCGGATGTACGGTTTGTGGTGCATTACGATGTGCCCAAATCATTGGAAGGCTACTATCAGGAAACTGGACGCTCTGGGCGCGATGGGCTGGAAGGAATTTGCCTGATGTTCTATAGTCATAACGACTTGAGTAAGCTGGAGAAATTCAATAAAGACAAGTCGGTGCAAGAGCGTGAGAATGCTCGTGTCCTGTTGCAGGAGATGGAATTCTATGCTGAGTCACCTGTGTGCAGGCGCAAGCAACTTCTTCATTATTTCGGTGAGGAGTACAAAGAAGGAAATTGTGGTTCTTGCGATAACTGTTTGAATCCACGCGAGCGTTTTGATGGTGCTGATTTTGTGAAGATAGCCATTGAGTCGGTGAAACAAACTGGCGAACGCTTTGCATTAGCTCATTTGGTTAATGTAATTCGGGGTGTAGAAGATGAGTATGTAAAAAGCTATGCGCACTTTGACCTTTCCGTTTATGGAGCGGGAGACACAGAGAGTGATGATTTTTGGAAATCTATAATTCGACAAGCGTTGATCTATCAATACTTGGAAAAGGATATTGATAATATCGGTGTTCTAAAAATTTCTAAAAAAGGCGAAAGCTTCCTCAAGAAACCACATCCAATCGAACTAGCACGCGACCATGATTATACATCTGATGGAGAAGACGAAGAATCATCAGAGCGTGTAATCATCAACTCCAAATCGTATGACGTAAAGTTGTTTGAAATGCTGAAGGCACTTCGCAAAAAAATGGCGAAGGAAAAAGACTTGCCACCGTATGTGATTTTCCAAGATCCTTCGCTGGAAGAGATGGCCACTACCTATCCCATCAACAAAGAAGAGTTGGCTTCCGTAAACGGAGTTGGCATGGGCAAGGTGAATAAATTCGGCAAGGAGTTTTTAGAAGTAATTGAGAAGTATGTAGATGAGAATGAAATTGAAACAGCATCGGAAGTAGTAGTGAAGTCGTCTGTTAATAAATCCAAGATTAAGATATTCATTATCCAACAAATAGATCGTAAGGTAGATCTGGAAGAAATAGCTTCTTCTAAGAATCTTAGTTTTGAAGAGTTGCTTACCGAAATGGAGAATATTTGCTATTCGGGAACTAGGTTGACTGTTGATTATTATATTGATGAGGTGCTGGATGATAACAAACAAGAAGAGATTTATGATTACTTCCTCAATTCAGAAACGGATAGCATTGAAGAGGCCATGAGTGCTTTGCCTGATTATGCTGAAGATGATGTGCGCTTGATGCGTGTGAAGTTTTTAAGTGAGTATGCGAATTAACAACGATTGAACTGCTACTTAAGTGGCGGAAAAGCTTTGAAAAAACCGTGGGGAAGCCTGCGGTTTTTTTACTTCTAAAAATACGCTGAATTTTACAAGTAACTTTCTGCCCATCATCCTTATCTTTGTCGGCAATAGCAAGTTTATGAATGTACTTATAGTAGGTAATGGAGGGCGTGAACACGCTCTGGCATGGAAAATTAAACAAAGCCGGTTATGCGGAGAATTATTTGTTGCTCCTGGCAATGCCGGTACTGCGTTAGTAGCGGAAAATATTTCCATTGGAGTTGAAGAATTTGAGACACTCGGCAGTTTTTGCTTGCAAAAGAAAATTGAGCTGATAGTGGTTGGCCCCGAAATGCCTTTGGTAAAAGGAATTCGCGATTACTTTGAATCACAACCTCAACTAAAGTCCATTTTAATGGTAGGCCCAGGCAAGGCTGGTGCACAGTTAGAAGGCAGCAAAGATTTTTCCAAGCAGTTTATGGTGCGCAATAATGTGCCAACCGCTAAGGCAAAGACATTTTTCTCACATCAAAGTGATGAAGCGGTTCAATACTTAGAAAGTTGCAGGCCTCCGTTGGTTTTGAAAGCTGATGGGTTGGCGGGGGGGAAGGGCGTTATTATTACTTCCGATCTCGCGGAAGCGAAAAGCGCTATTCGAGAAATGTTGGAGGATAAAAAATTTGGTGAGGCCAGCGCTAAAGTATTGATTGAGGAATTTTTGGACGGCATCGAGTTATCAGTTTTTGTATTGACAGACGGAGAGGATTATGTGATCTTGCCGGAGGCGAAAGATTATAAGCGCATTGGTGATGGAGACAAGGGACCCAATACAGGAGGCATGGGTTCAGTATCACCTGTAATCTTTGCTGATAAAGAGTTTATGGACAAGGTAGAGCAGCGAGTGATCAGACCAACTATTTCAGGGTTAAAAAAAGAGCATATCCCTTTTAAAGGATTTATTTTTATTGGTTTGATGAATGTTGGGGGAGAACCTTTTGTAATTGAATATAATACTCGAATGGGTGATCCGGAGACACAGTCGGTAATGGTAAGAATTCAAAGTGATTTTTTAGAATTATTGGTTGCGTCAGCTAAGGGTCAATTAGGTGGAAAGAAAATCGTGATCAACACTGATTATGCAGTGACCATCGTGATGGCTGCTGGCGGGTATCCTGAAAAATATGAGAAAGGGAAAACAATTTCTAATTTAGATAGAGCCAAGGCGGCAATGATATTTCATGCGGGTACAAAAGCCCAAAATGGACAACTAGTGACTGATGGGGGCAGAGTGTTGGGAGTTACAGGGCAAGGCAAAACATTGGAAGAGGCCAGAAGAAATGCTTATTCAGCCGCTGAGACTATTGGTTGGGAGGGCGCTTATTTTCGTAAGGATATTGGCAATGATGTATTAGATTTGATACAAAAATAACAATTATGGTGGTCAAGATTTCTAAGAAAGCCTCCAAATCGACAATCAGGAAGGCGATCACACAATTTCAAACAAATGAAAGTTCTAGAGGATTTCAGGCAGATAAGTATTTTGGCAAGCTGGTAAGGAAGTTGGATGGCGTAGATTATCAAAAAACCCTTCGCAATGAAACATATAGCGCATTCCCTTGCAAGTATTCAGTAATTAGCGAGATTGAAGTGTTAGGATGGTTTAAAATAAGTGAAAAGGAAAAGAGATTTTTTACTTCCCTTTTAAGTGATTGTCGAGTGATGGAATTATCATCAGAGATAAAACGTATTGCTATAGAACTTAAACAGAAACACAAGCTAAAAGTACCGGATGCAATAGTGGCTGCCACATCCATACATTTAGGAATTCCATTGCTGACTTTCGATTCAGATTTTGAAATACAAAACCTGAACCTTTTACTTTTAGATAATTGATATATGAGCTGCGCTTGTGGAACGAAGAAGGATGGAAAGGTATCAGGCTGTAATAACAATGGTGCTTGCAATACCGGTGGCTGCAATAAAATGAATGTGTTTGACTGGCTATCTAATATGGATATGCCTGTTGAAGATAAATTTAAAGTTGTAGAAGTACGCTTTAAAAACGGGCGCAAGGATTTTTATCGAAACACCGAAAAGCTTTCGCTCACAACGGGCGATGCAATTATTGTGGAAGCGCAGACGGGTCATCACCTGGGTCATGTTTCATTGCAAGGCGAATTGGTTCGGTTACAAATGCAAAAAAAGAAAGTAGCCAACGATGACGAAATCAAAAAAATTTATCGAATTGCCCACAATCGCGACCTAGACAAGTATGAAGAAACCAAGAAACGTGATAGCCCCACTCTTTATCGAAGCCGTGAAATTGTAAAGCAATACAAGCTTGCAATGAAACTCTCTGATGTGGAGTATCAAGCTGATAATA
>JAYVPS010000277.1:0-12920 GCA_043757225.1 Cytophagales bacterium
GACCATATTTGCCAATTAGCTGGTAACTCACTACATGCTGGCATTGGTTCAGATTTGGATGGCGCTTTTGGCAAAGAGCAGTCTCCAATGGATATCGATACCATCGCTGATTTACAAAAGATACCCTTAATCCTTCAGACCAGGGGTTACACGGAAGAAGAAATTGAACAGATATGTTCGAAAAATTGGATTGAGTTTCTAAAAAGAGTTTGGTAGAGCGGTAATTAAAATCATAAATACGGGCACCCCATCAAACATATTGACTTCAAAAAGTTTAAGGTATTCTTCTTGAGAGTAGTCTACTAATTTTTTCCGGAAGTGGTGTCAACCCTTCCATTGGATGCTACGATTCTTCATAAATCAAAGTTAAATAGTTTCTTTTTTGACTACCAACAAAAACCAATTGTTCTCCATTGGCAGATAGCCTTGTTCAAAGCAATAAAAGTAAGTTGCGTTTTCCTTGGTCTTATATTGACTTGTAAAGTAGTTAAAATTAAAACCGTTTTTAGTTAGCATATCGCGGCTTACTCTTGTCTTGCCGGTAGTGTTTAGATCCATTAGAATCCTCCGATTCTTGCGTAAAAGGTTCGATACATTGTTAATATAGTTGGTCTCATCACGGTTAAGTCTGTTGTTAAAACTCACCCGACACTGGTCTGAGCAAAACTTTTTGTCGGCTCGGCCTTTCATTTTGTCACCACACTCTAAACATACTTTTTCTTGCATTTTGGCCATATAGGTAGGTTTTTAAGGGTATTAATATCCGTTTTTAAACGTTTATAAACGAATATAAACGAAAGTAATTGGATAACAAACGACTAGGATCTTGTCTACCCTCCACCTTTGCCTCATCAATTCGGTACTTACTTACCGGCAATTGAAAAACAAAAATCAATTATTAACCAATTAAATTTAACAACTATGAAAAGTTTAAGAAACAGCGTACAACTGATCGGCAACCTGGGTAAGGATCCTGAAGTGAAAGAATTTGGCGGCAACAAAAAAGCTTCCTTCTCCATCGCCACTACCGACTCGTACAAAAATGCGAAAGGAGAGAAGATCGAAGACACTCAATGGCACAACGTAGTGATCTGGGGCAAACTTGCGGATGTGGCCGGCAAGTATTTGAAGAAAGGATCAGAGGTTTGCGTAGAAGGCAACCTTGTGCACCGGAATTATGAAACGGACAAAGGCGAAAAGCGCTACATCACAGAGATTAATGTAAATGATATGGTATTGGTTGGAGGAAAGAATTAGAGACCGACTTAAATTTATCAATGCAAAGGCAGCCCCTACTCAGCGGCTGCCTTTTTATTTTAATTGTTTAGAAAAATGGTAGGCTATTTAATGATAATCTTAGTTGTAAATTAAAGTGTAATTTTAAAACTGTATTTTTTTGAGATTAGATCTTTGATATAGTTTATCGCGAGAAATGATGGCCAAGGGTAGATATTCAGCTTTTATAAACCGTAGTTTTTTATTGGGAGGTTTTGTTTGTTGTATTGTTTTGGGTGCGCAGGCTCAAACGATTAAAGGTCGGGTACTAGATTCAAAAACACTGGAAGGATTACCTTTTGCTAATGTATTTTTAAATAGTACTTCCATTGGATGTGTGACGGATGAAAACGGCTCCTTTTCGTTAACAGTCAATGACCTATCGGGTAAGTTTGAAATCGTATTTTCCTTTGTAGGATACTGGTCATATAAGGCGAGTGTAACTGTGGGGCAAGATAATTTAGACTTAGGCATGGTAAAATTAATTCCTTCTGAGGTTGAGTTAGGAAGTGTAGAGGTATCGGGCAAGCGAGATAAAGAATGGGAAAAGAAGTTAAAAAAATTCAAGAAGGTATTTTTAGGTGAGGATAAACAGGCCTTGTCTTGTGCAATTTTAAATCCTTGGGTAATTGACTTTCCGAAATCAAGTTCTTCAACCACTCTTATGGCAAAAGCTAGTGTACCCATAGAAATCGAAAATAGTGCGCTTGGATATAAAGTCTTTTATTATCTATCGAATTTATGGGAAAATAAAAATGGATATCTCATATCGGGGAATGCCAGGTTTGAAAAAATGCGAAGCAGTGACCCTAAAGAAATTTTGAAATGGGATAAGAATCGATTTAGAGCTTATTTACATTCAACACACCATCTATTCAAATCGATGATTCAAAATCGCATAAAGGCTGAGGGTTTTAACTTGTATACAGAAACAAAGGGGCACCAGAACGCCACAACACGATCATCTTCATTTTATTCTGAGCTTGGAAAAACAATAGAGCCTTGCGATACTGCTAAATTGGTAGTTGCTGATGCTCAACCTAGATATTATAGAATTTTTATACCACAGAAACTGGAGGTTCATTATATCAAGGATAGAGGTAATAGAACTTTTTATGAAGATGTTTCTGGTCTTGTCAGTTGGATTTCGTTAAAGTCACCCTCTATTTTAGTTGATTCAAATGGGTTTCCTAAAAAACCTTCTGATATAGTAGTATCAGGTGATTTGAGTTCAGATAGGGTGGCACGAATGCTTCCGTTAGATTATAGCCCTGATATTTTGAATTATGAAATCGGGAAGGAAGATTTAGCCTTTTTCCAAGAGCGGGTTTATATACATACAGATAAACCGTATTACTACCCAAAAGAGACAGTTTGGTTCAAAGGCTACATTAATTATAACAAGCTGGGATGGAGAGATTCTCTGAGCCATACGATATATGTGGAATTATTGAATAGGAAGTCAAAAAACATTTTACTAAGCAAAATAGTAAGGATTGATAGCGGTTTTTTTTACAATAATTTTGTCATACCAGATTCGATTGAGAACGGAAATTACTACTTGCGGGCTTATACCAACCTAGTCAGGAACTTTGGAAATACAAAATTATATGTTAAGCCTATTCTGATTTTGCCCTTAGGGGAAACGATTGTTAAAGATAGTACTCAAACCCTTTTAGCTTCTCCTGATAGCCTATTTTCTGTTCAATCTTCCAAGCCTATCTATAAAACGCACGAAGAAATTTCTCTCAATTTTGAACTTAAAGATGAAGAGGGGACGCCATTGAAATCCAATTTCTCCATCTCAGTTACCAATATGAATCAAGTAGTTCCTATCGAACAAGTAGGCAATATTTTGAGTGATTTTTCAATGAAGGATTTTAGTAGTGAACCAAAGGATTCAAAAACGAAACTAGAATTTGCCGTAGAGCACGGAATAAGTTTTACGGGGAGATATTTAGATGAAAACAAAAAGCCAGTTAACGATATGTTGGAAGTGATTCAATTTGACCCTTCAAATTTTGCAATGACTAAAAGCGATGTTGAAGGAAAATTTTTAGTAAACGGTTTAGTATTTTATGATACTGCAAGTTTCTTGATTCAACCTGTTTCCGGAAAAAAAAGGGGGAAGGCTGGAAGTACGGAGATCATAAAAAGAGAACCAGCACCTATAGATTTTGAAGAGATTAATTTTGGGAATTATGAAACCAGAAAAAATAGCTTCCTTCATAATAATAGTGACGGAAGTTCTTTGTTAAATACTACTGTTTTAAATCAAGTAGTAGTGCATAGGAGTAAAATAGTACAAGAGCAGCCTATTGATCGTGTTAATCGCCCCTATGGCAAACCAGATTATGTTCTTAATAAGAAAGATATTAATAGTAGTTATGGTAGTTTACTGCAAGCGCTACCAGGTAAATTTCCAGGGTTGACTGTCCGTCAGGGAAGTAATCCAGATGGCGGATTAGAATGGTTTGTTTACATAGAAAAGGGGGGCGCGAGCAGTTCAGCTTTAAACGTTAAACAGGTATTGGTTACAATTAATGATATTATTTTTGAAGGCAAGCCTGAACTAATAATTTCGGCTATTGACCCAAATACAGTGGAGTCGGTAGAGGTAACCACGAGGGTTAATGTATTGTATGGGTCACTAGGAGGAAATGGAATAGTGGCGATCTATACTAAAAAGAACTCTGATCCATCTTTGCAAAATAATCAAGATAAAGCCAAAGATGTTTCATTGGTAAAAGTTGAAGGCTACTCAAAACCAGAAAAATTCAGTTTCCCAAGTTATAGGAATATACAAGTTGATAAAGAAAAGAAGGACTACCGAGCAACTATTTATTGGAATCCAGAAATTAAGACTTCTTCTAAGGGTGTTGCTACGGTTTCTTTTTTTGCTGCTGAGCTTCCGGCAAAGTACAAAGTGGTGGCTGAGGGGGTCAATCAAAATGGAGATCCTATCAGGTGTGTCTATTTATTGGAAGTTGTAAATTAATGAGGATCCTACATCGCCCATAGACAATGGATCTTTCCTAATCAGGCACGTCAAATACTTTCGATAGATTTCATAATAGGCTCCTTGAATTTCATCTAATGCATAAATAAAAACTTAATTCGTGCCACGGTCGGTCTTCAAAGAAATCAATGCTTTTTCTGGGTTTTCAGAAAGCGTTTCATCTGTACCATTATTCAAAATGAATTTCTTTAGTTGTTCGCGCAACCCAGCTAAGTTTTCTCGTTTCTCTCCCTCTACTAAAAATTGATCATGTGAGTTGATTTGCACATTAAATAGATTTCGGTCTTTCCAAGGAAGTGGAGGAACCGTTGAAAGCTGAGGCAGAAGCATTGGAATTCCCTTGTGATTTTCAATCACCGTGGTGACGAGAAAGAAAGTCAAAAGCAAGAGGCGATATCGGTCATTGAACTGGTGCTGACTTCGGTAGCGGGTCGGGTCGTTTGCATAAAGAATCTTTGCCATTTAAATTTGAGAAGGATCCATTCGTCACAATTTCAAGAAGAAAAAACCGTAGACATTCAGTACAAATTGTAACTTGCCGCGATGATTTTTCAGTACCCTTCTTTTTTGTGGGCGCTTAGTGCGTTAGCCATCCCAGTCGTCATTCATCTTTTTAACTTTCGCAAAACCATTCAAATTTATTTTTCCAACACTCGCTTTTTAAAGCAGGTAAAGCAAGAGACAACCCAAAAGAGAAAGTTGAAGCAGTACTTAGTGTTGGCGGCACGCCTGTTGTTTTTGCTTTTTCTTGTGCTGGCGTTTGCCCAACCTTTTTTAAAAGCTACCGAGTCCATGACTTCGCAACGAAATATTTCTATTTACTTAGATAATTCATTCAGCATGTCTGCCCTCGTGGGTGAGAAGACCCGTGCGCTGGACGCTGGTATACACAGGGTGCAAGAATTGGTGCAAGTATTTCCGACCGATGTGCGCTACCAACTGCTCACTAACGATTTTGTGCCTTTTTCTAATTCATTCAAGACAAAGTCTGAGGTGTTGGATTTCCTTGCACAAATTCGACTGTCGTCCGTGAGCCGTAGTGCAGATGAAATTTTAAAACGAATTGAGAAAAGAACTACTTTATTTTGGATTTCAGATTTTCAGCAATCTACGTTCGGATCATCCGCTTCGGTTGACTCATCGCGCCAAATAAGGTTAGTGCCTATCATCATCGGAAAACCTGCTAATGTTTTTGTTGATTCCATTCGATTAGAGAATCCATTCATGATTGGAGGCGAGAAAAACTCAGTAAAGGTTAGGCTCCGTAATTCAGGCAATAAATTGGTAGAGGGCTTAGTGGTTAAATTAACGGTCAATGGCATTCAAGCTTCGGCCACCTCGGTATCCATTGAACCAACTAGCTTTGCTGAGCTGTCATTTGATCTTTCTGCAGGGCAACGCGGTAACAACAAAGCCACAATTAATTTTAGCGATTACCCGGTGAGCTTTGATAATGAATTTTATTTTACGCTTAACTATTCCGGCAAATTAAAAGTAGTTGAAGTTAAAGCTACAAAGGAACCCACTTTTGTAGGTAAGGTTTATGGAAATAAGGAGTTATTCGCCTTCTCAAGTTTTGAAGCGGCCAACTTAAATTATAGTCTGTTGGCAGATGTAGACTTAATAGTCGTGAATGGATTGGATCGAATAGACCCTTCGCTTAGCACGGCATTATCATCTTACAAAAATTCAGGGTCCTTACTTTTTATTCCAGGCGCTAAGCCAGATCTTAATTCTTATCAGAATCTATTGACAATTCCTTTAAAGCCAGCGGCAGAAGAAAAGGAAATGACCGAAATGGCTCGGCCAGATTTTCAGCATCCTCTTTTTCAAAATGTATTTGAAGAGAAATCCGCAGCTCTCGCGATGCCCCGAGGCAAAAAGGTTTTAGATTGGGGCACCGATCGCTCGGCTATTCTTCAACTCAAAGACGGTCGGCCTTACCTCTCGCAGTTCAGAAACCTATTTCTTATGGCAAGCCCCCTGGAAAATGCTTTTACAGATTTTTACAATCATGCCTTGTTTGTTCCCATTATGTACCGAATGGCTGCGCTTGGCAAAAAGCTTGAACAAAAGCCGTATTATTCCTTGTCCTCTTCCCTAGTTACGTTACCGGCTGATAGTTTGGTAGGAGAGGAACCCGTGAAGCTAATGGGAAGCCAGGAGATTGTTCCATCACAAAGAAAAACGGGCAACAAGGTTATTATCGAAGTACCACGCAATAGCGTAAGCCCAGGTTTTTACACCGCCATTCATAAAAAGGATACACTTGATGTACTGGCTTTCAATTTGGACAAAGCTGAATCTTTGCTGGAATCTTTTACCGGAGAACAAGTTAAGATGAGACTTGGTGGCGATGCATCGATTTCTATTTTCGATTCTACCACGCCTGAGGCTTTTAGCAACCAAATAAAAGAGAGATATTTGGGCACGCCATTGTGGAAGTATGCCTTGGTATTGTCATTGTTGTTCCTGTTGATTGAGGTTCTTTTACTAAGATTTTTGAAGTAATTTTGACGAATTTCAATGAGGGCTTAGGCAAAGGGATCAAAACTTTGCGCCTTTGAGTGAAAAATTAATCATGAAGATACTCATCCAATCCGCGAAAATTGTCTCTAAAGGTTCGCCCCATCATTTAAAAAAACGGAATATTCTTATCAACAACGGCAAAATTGCTGAGATTGGGGATAAAAATTATACAGCTGATAAAGTGATTGATGCAGATGGGATGCTGCTGAGTATTGGTTGGTTTGACTTGGGTGCTTATGTGGGAGATCCAGGACTTGAGCATAAGGAGGATATTAGTTCGCTGATAAAAACAGCAGCAGCAGGAGGCTTTACCGAAGTGGCGGTGCTACCCAACACTCATCCTGCCGTACAAACGAAAAATGAAATAGTCTACCTTTCTCAGGGTAATAATAATCGGTTGGTTCAGATTCACCCAATGGCCAACATCACTAAAAATAGTAAAGGCGAGGAACTCACCGAAATGATTGACCTGCATCAAGCTGGTGCCGTGGCCTTCACCGATGGGTTGAAATCAATTTGGCACACTGATATTTTTCTAAAATCGCTTCAATATTTGCAAAAGTTTGATGGTCTGCTCATCGATCACCCAGAAGACAATTGGTTGAACTTATTTGGTCAAATGCACGAAGGCATCATGAGTACTTCACTCGGCTTGAAAGGAATGCCACGCATTGCAGAAGAGGTTGCTACCCGCAAAAATTTGGAGTTGTTGAGTTATGCCGGAGGCCGCTTGCACTTTGCGAAAATATCTACGGCCAAAACGGTAGAAATTATCCGCTCGGCAAAAAAGAAAGGCATGAACGTAAGCTGTGATATCGCGGGCTTTCAAGCTTTATTGGATGATAGTTTGTTGGCGGACTTTGATACTTATTATAAAGTAAATCCACCTTTGCGCGAAAAATCAGACAACGAAGCGTTGATCAAGGGATTGAAAGATGATACGATTGAGGTTTTAACTTCTGGGCACTTGCCGCAAGATGATGAAAGCAAACTGTTGGAGTTTGACCAGGCAGAATTTGGGATGATCAACCTACAAACATTTGGCTCTCAGCTTACGTCTCTTTCAAAATGGGTTGATATGGAAGACTTGATTGCCAAAGTAACGGAGGCTCCAAGAAGGATTTTGAAAATGGAGATCCCTCTAATCATGGAAGAAGAGAAAGCGAATCTCACCCTCTTTGACCCTCAAGCCGAATGGATTTTTGATCAGTCAAGCAATTTTTCAAAATCAAAAAATTCCCCTTTTCTCGGGAAGAAGATGAAGGGGAAAGTGGTGGCAGTGTTTAACAATAACAAACAGTGGATTGATGCTTAAGACTTCCCCATTAGTATTTATTCCGGTTCGTAATGGACTCATTGCAGGGGTCGTAGGTTTCTGTTTATTGCTGGCACTCTACTGCATGGGTAAGCATCCTTTCCTGTTCAATATTTTTTTTGATTTCAGAATTATTCTGTTCGGTATTTTTCTTGTGCTGACAGTGAGAGAGATAAGAGACAATTATCAAGACGGTATTATTTTCTTTTGGCAGGGGATGATTGCCTGTCTCGTATTCACGGTAGCGTTTGCCATAATTATTTTTGCCTTGATTTGGATTCTATGTATCGCTTTTCCACCCTTTGTATCAACCTATGTCGCTACGGCATTAGAGCAGGCAAGAAATTTTCCGCCTGAAGTTATTGAGAGGATAGGCAAGGATGTGTTTGAGCAGAGTATGAAGGAGCTGGAAGGAGTAACGGGTTATTATTTGGCAAAACATTATTTTTGGCAGAGCTTTGTCATTAGCTTTTTTTTAAGCATCATTATATCGGTAATTTTAAGACGTCAACCTAAAATTGAATAATTATGGAAGAAACAACTACACCTCAAGGATCATTATTTCAACATGCAGCGAAATGGGGACTTATTTTGGGCGGTGTAAGTATTGCACTTACCGTCATTGCTTATGCAGTAAATTACACCATATTGGCTGATTGGAAGTTTGGTATTTTCGTTCTGCTTTTATTATTGGGAGCAACAATTTATGCCGGAATAAATTATAGAAATGAGGTGGGAGGTTTCTTGCCATACGGAAAAGCGTTTCAACATGGTTTTGTCTTGTTAGCAGTTTCAGGTATAATCTCTACTGTATTTATGATTTTACTTTATACCGTTATTGATACAGAGTTGCCGGCAAAACTCACTGAAGTATCTATTGAAAATGCTCAAAAAATGATGGAGAGTTTTGGAATGCCAGAAGATAAGATGGATCAAGCAATTGAAGACGCCAGAAAACGGTCGGAGGGTCAATTTTCTGCTATAGGATCAATTAAGTCGTATGGCATTGGTCTTATTTTTTACGCAATCGTTTCTCTTATAACCTCCATTTTTGTTAGGAAAAACCCTCCTGATGAAGTGATTTAAATGATTGATATATCTGTAATCATTCCTGCCAAAGACGAGCAAGAATCAATTCCTGAACTAAGTCAATGGATTAGCCGTGTGATGGACTCACACGGCTTTTCATATGAAGTTATTTTTATCGATGATGGAAGTACGGATAATACATGGGAAGAAATCAAAAAAGTAAATCAAGCGAACCCTTCGGTAAAAGGCCTTCAGTTCAATCGCAACTTTGGTAAGTCGGCTGCTTTGCATACTGGTTTTCGCGAAGCGAAAGGAGAAGTAGTCATTACCATGGATTCAGATTTACAAGACAGTCCTGATGAAATCCCCGAGTTATACAAACTTATCAAAGAACAAAAGTTCCATTTGGTAAGTGGTTGGAAGAAGAAGCGGCACGACCCGATTACAAAAACAATTCCGTCCAAATTCTTTAACTACATCACAAGAAAGATTTCCGGCATTCACCTCCACGATTTTAACTGTGGACTGAAAGCCTATCATTACAGTGTGGTCAAAAATATTACGGTTTATGGAGAGATGCACCGATACATCCCCGTGTTGGCGAAATGGGCGGGCTTCACTAAAATTACGGAGAAGGTAGTGGAGCATCGCGAAAGAAAGTATGGCCGTAGTAAATTTGGTTGGGAGCGTTTTGTTCGGGGTTTCCTTGACTTATTGACCATAACTTTTGTGGGTCGCTTTGCCAAAAGACCTATGCACTTCTTTGGGGCTTGGGGCATTATTTCTTTCCTCATTGGATTCGCTTTCACCTTTAAAATCTTGTGGGATAAATTAGATTCTGTATTCATTTCAAAAATCCCCCTCAAACGTGATGTAACCGAGCAACCTATTTTTTACTTGGCCTTAGCGGCAGTAGTCATTGGTGTTCAACTTTTCCTCACAGGCTTTTTGGCCGAGTTGTTGGCTAGGCAATCTATTTCCAGAAAGGATTATTTGGTGATCGAGCGGGTGGGTTAGCTTTGCTATCTTGAAGCGAGAGCTCGTTTTATTCCAGACACTAAGAGTATTATTTCCACTTCAATAAATTTTATTTTCAACTCTTTAAAGAATTTGTGTCCCTTCATGTAACATTTTTTCCCGTTTCCCGCTTTAATGGTGTATCGTATTAAATATTCCTATGAGATTTCTACTAACAGCCTTCTTATCGCTATCTTTTTCAATTATTAGCCTTTCCCAGAATAAGTTTACCATCAGTGGGTATATGAAAGATGCCGCCAATGGAGAGGCTTTGATTGGTGCAACCGTTTACATCAAAGAAACAGATACAGGGGGAATAACTAATGAGTATGGATTTTATTCAATCACGCTGCCCCCTTCCAATTACAATCTGCATTACAGTTATGTTGGCTATGCCCCTGTCAGCAAGGGTGTTGAGCTTGCCAAGAATGAGCGTATAGACATAGAGCTTACTCCCGAGGCAGAGCAATTGCAAGAAGTTGTAGTCCAAGCTGAAATTGAGCAAGCCAATGTTCAAAATTTGGAGATGAGTACGAATAAATTGGATATAAAAACGATTCAACGGATCCCCTCTTTCCTAGGAGAAGCGGACTTAATACGAAGTTTGCAATTGTTACCGGGTGTGAGTACCGTTGGCGAAGGGGCTTCGGGATTTAACGTGCGAGGTGGAAGCGTAGGTCAAAATTTAATTTTGCTGGACGAAGCTCCCGTTTATAACTCTTCACATTTATTGGGATTCTTCTCCGTATTTAATCCGGATGCTGTCAAAGATGTAAAACTTTACAAAGGTGCTATCCCTGCTCGGTATGGAGGCCGCCTTTCTTCGTTGTTAGATGTGCGCATGAAAGAAGGTAATAGCAAGAAAATGGAAGTGACAGGTGGTATTGGAACTATCTTTAGCCGAATAGCAGTTGAAGGACCACTTATCAAGGACAAGGCTTCTTTTATTGTGGCGGTGCGAAGGTCATACATCGATATTTTAGCAACGCCATTTGTTAAACTATTGCAAGATGGAGGTGCATTAAATTTTTATGACATCACCTTGAAAGCTAACTATAACATTAACCCAAAAAACAGGGTATACTTATCTGGCTACTTTGGCCGTGATAATTTTAAGTTTGATAAAAATCAGGGATTTAGCTGGGGAAATGCTACCTCCACCTTGCGTTGGAATCACATCTTTAACGATCGACTATTTTCCAACTTCACGGCTGTGTACAGCAATTATGATTATAGTTTACAGTTTGGTCGCGATGAAAAAGATTCATTTAAATGGAACTCGTTGATTTCAAATTATATTTTAAAGCCACAGTTTACCTATTTTATCAACAGCAACAATGAACTGAATTTTGGTGCCGAAGCAATCTATTACAACTTTCAGCCGGCTAATGCTGTAGGCGTTTCCAATGGCGTTTCTACCGATGTCAGTATTCCGAAAAAATATAATCTGGAAACCTCCCTTTATGTCAGCAATTCACAGAAGTTTGGCCATACTTTTTCTATCGATTATGGACTTAGATATTCCTTTTTTAATTCTTATGGACCAGATTCAACGTACACTTACAGTAACGAAGTACCAGGAACGAGGCGTGTGCCAATCAGTGTTAAACAATATAAGAGCGGTGAAGTAATTGCCTCTTACGGCAATTTTGAACCAAGATTATCTTTTAAAATTCAAGCGACACCAACGTCATCTTTAAAGGGAAGCTATAACCGAATGGTGCAGTATCTTCATTTGATTTCTAATACAACGGCTTCCAATCCATTGGATGTATGGAATCCTAGTTCACAAAACATCAAGCCACAATTGAGTGATCAATATACCTTCGGTTGGTTTAAAGATTTAGGATCGGCTCGGCAGTTTGAAATGTCAGTAGAAGGCTATCTTCGATACAATCAGAATCAGGTTGATTACATAAATGGAGCTAGCTTGTTGATTAATCGATATTTGGAAGGTGATCTTCTATCGGGGCAAGGAAGAGCATATGGTTTAGAAACTTACTTTCAAAAGAAGACCGGTAGACTTACCGGTTGGATAAGTTATACCTTAGCTAAAACTGAATTGAAAGTGGACGGAATTAATCGGAATGATTGGTACCCCACGCGCTATAACCAAACTCACAATTTAAAGATTGCTGCTTTCTATGAGATCAGCAAGCGTTGGTCTTTTTCTGCTAATTTTGTTTACACTTCAGGCACACCAGCCACATTCCCTACCTCGCGCTATATTAGCCAAGGGATATTAATTCCTTACAACGCAAATGATTCTAGAAATAATGTGACGCTGCCAGCTTACCACCGATTGGATATATCATTCCGCTTAGAAGGAAAGAAAACTAAGAATGGCAAAGAACGGAAGAACACCGACTATTGGGTATTTGGTATTTACAACTTATATGCTCGGCAAAATCCATTCTCAATTTATTTCTCTCAGAGCGACTCACGAGTGCCGCAAGGGCAGGCAATCAGTTCGCAGGCAACCCAGTTATCAATCATTGGTTCACTTGTTCCTTCTATTTCTTACAACTTTAAATTTTAATGAAGATGAAGAACCCAATTTATATATTGTTATTCCTCGTAAGTGGATTTGTATTTCAATCTTGTGAAACTAAAATCAATCCGATATTAGAAACCGCTGACCCCATTTTGGTGGTAGATGCCTGGGTAACGAACAAGCCGGGGAAGCAAACTATTATTCTGGCTAAGTCGCAGGCTTATTTTGACAACACATTGCCA
>JAYVPS010000278.1:0-3425 GCA_043757225.1 Cytophagales bacterium
TTCTTCACCAACAAGCACTCTGCACTTTCAAGTCACACCCCTCGTTTCATCTTGTTGGTGAACCTGCCCTCTCTCCTCGCCCGCAACACCAAAGGCGAGAGGATGGCAAGCGCGGGCGGGCTTGTGTGTCGGTCGTGCGGTGGGAGACCACTCTTTACAGCCTCACTAAATTTTATAACATTGCACCAGGCCAACTGCATGGGAGTTGACCACATTCCAACATCAGATATGATTACAATAATTATTAACTGACACAGTTTACTTTACAGACCCCTCTTTGACGTGATACCTTGCCCCACGTTTTTCACCGGTCTTCAACAAAAGCCCTTCATTTACCAGGTAGGTTAAATCTTTTTTCAATGTGTTACGCGCATAATCTTTAAAAGCATTGTCAATCTCACTGATCTGTACTGTTTTCCTTTTCTTAATGTATTGCAAAATCTTCTGTTGCCGTTCATTCAATTCCTTCTTCAGCTTGTTATACGTTTCATACTTGGCTTCCAATCGTTGTACCAACACCACCATGCAATCAAGGAAAAACAAAACCCATTTATCAATAAGCTCAGTATCATTACCTCTGTTCTTCTGGCCTTCCATCAATGCACGGTAGTACTCTTCCTTCTTTGTCTCAATGATGTTTTCAAAAGACACGTACTGGATAAACTTGTAATCCGCCCGTAACATCAACAACGTGGTCAACAATCTGGACAATCGGCCGTTCCCATCTTGATATGGATGTATGGATAAAAACTCATATACAAAAACAGCAATGGTAATCACGGGGTGCATGTCGTGTTTGGTGAACCTTTCATTTGCCCACTTGATCACCTCTTGTGTTTCAGTGGCCGTCAAGTGCGGCGCTGTAGTTTTGAATATGGTCCGCTTTGTTCCGTCAGGGTAATTGGCCACTACTTGATTGGACAAGGCTTTGTATTTCCCTTTGTGACTCTGGTCTTTGCTGCTGTGCTTTAACAGCATGCCGTGAAATTGGTGGATGTAGCGTTCTGTTAATTCAATATCCTGATGGTTGTCCAGTATAACCTGCAGCACTTCGTAATAACCAATGACTTCCTGTTCATCCCTTGTCTTGAGCTTCGTGATCTTTACAGACTTCAATAGCTTTTCTACTTCGGCATCTGTCAGGGTTGCACCTTCTATTCGCGTGGATGAGCCTATACTTTCTATCGTGGCTATTTTACGGAGTTCTTTTAAATGCTTGGAGTGTTGGTGTTCGATGGCTTTCCAGTTGCCCTTGAAGCTGTCTATTACGCTCAACTTTTGCATCATCTGTTGGTAAACACTCGCACTGAACGTCAACTTCTGTTCCATACTTTTAGACATATCCATATTGTATCCATATTTATCCAAAACAAAAGTAAGCAAATTGGGGGTCACAATTTGTGGCCCCATTTCCTTTTACCCCAATGGATGGAACTTCAACACTGCTGCAGTCAACTCTTCAATTCCGGTCTGTTGATATCGCTCTGTTGTCATCGGACTTTTATGTCCTGCAAAAACTTGTACGGCCGTGATATCCTTTTCAGCTTTCAATAGATTGGCAATCACACTTTGTCTTATCGCAAGCGGTGTAAGTGTTTTGTCTCTGTCCTTTCTTCACAAACAAGCACTCTGCACTTTCAAGTCACACCCCTCGTTTCATCTTGTTGGTGAACCTGCCCTCTCTCCTCGCCCGCAACACCCAACAAAGGCGAGGTTGAAATTCTCTTTAACGTCATCGATACCTATATCCGTGATGCTAAGACTCGCAAAGCACACGCAGCCTAAAACCAAAAAGCGGTGCGGTGATAACACCGACCGCAGGCAAGAATTTAAATTGATAAAGATTAATTGCCGCAGAGTCCGAGGCGAGACTCTGCGGAGAATTAATGTTGTATGCTTTGAACACTTATCCTTCTCTGAGCGAAAGAGAATCTTTTTTAATAATACTCCTGATAAATTCGTACGCAATTAGGCCACCTGCAAGTGCAGATAAAATTATCCCAGCCCAAAGCTGCTCAGCAAAACTGGCAATTATTATCAAGACAGGTAGTACAAAATAGGGAACATCTAATATGCGCGACCTTTGACTCAACAGTTTTAAAAGCCATAATCTAACAAGACCTAAAACAATAATCATAGGTAAATTAATTGACGCTACCAACTGAGGAACTAACTGCCTTTCACTAATGTCAGTTCCAATATCCGCATATAAGGCATCAATAATCACATAGTATAGAAAAACCAGAAGAACCAGAATAAACCAGTAAAAAACCAAACGTGTCTTTTTCATTTCAAAATAAAATTTGAAGCACAACATTAATAACCACCAGAACGTCTTGCAGCTTCCCTGTCAGCATCAGGTTTCTTTTTCTTCTTGCTTCCCCCGCTACTGCTACCGCCACCACTCTGACTGTTTGCAAACTGACTCAGTACCTCTTGCCAGTTTATATTGCCAAATAAATGCTGGTTATATCCGACTATATCTTTCTTGAGAGGGTTCTTTAATTCAATTTGTTGCACATTACTTCCTACAAGTCCTCCATATCTATTTTCAGCTGATCCCCAACCAGCTCCATCTGCAACATTATCGCCATCAGTAAAAAAGTGGAGCATTTCGTCAATCCCAAAATTGTCCCACGGGTTTTCAGGGTCATTCGCACCATTAAAGGCAGGTGTATTGAAGCCAACTATTTTTACAGATGTATTGTGCTTTTCAAAAAGTATCCTGGCTGGGCTTGAATAGCAACATTCCCTCCATGACTATGAGTTACTAGTGTTATCTCCTGTCCCTCTTTGCGATGTTTCAATATGTAGGCAACAAGCATGCGCGCAGCTGTAGCTCTTTCTCTTTTTCCACTGTTGCCCAGCCAATTTCTGTTTACACCACCACCAGCATAATCATTCCATTTGAACTCTAGGTCTGGAGTTTGCTCAGTACTGAAATATGGCTTCAGTTCTCGCATAATATAGTTTGCCATATCCTCTTTCCACATTGAATTATCTGAGATTGTTCCATGAATGAAGAAAGCCTCTAATCCCTCCATCTCACGGTGAACTGTAACTTTATTTTCACTGAACGCATACGGTGAGTTGTAGTAAAACGCATCCGACATCGGATCAATGTTAAAGAACCTTCCAATATCCGGTTGATGGTTTCGATATCTGTAAGAATCCCAGTTCAAACCTAAGTCATCAACATGCTCTTGATCTTGGAACAAATGAAGTTTGTTGGGAACTGCATTCTCTCTCGAGTAACTGTTGAACTGCAAACCGAAGGGGTAGTAATCATTACTAGCAATCACAGGTGATTTTACTTGAGTGACCTTGAAGTCATCGAAGTATACTTCCACAATAGACGGTTGATCAGTTCTGGCCATGTTATCATTAGAAAGATAAATGTACATATAACCTGGTTCCTTCACGGT
>JAYVPS010000279.1:0-3402 GCA_043757225.1 Cytophagales bacterium
TCTTTAATTATTCTGAAGACATCATTGCCAAGAAGATAACTATGTCGTATTAAAGCGGGTTTATTTTCATTGCCGTCTTTGCCCAAAACCTCTGTAACAATTTCCAGGTTTCCCTTTTCCAGGTTTCGTCTTTGTATTACTTTTTCATCATCAATTTTATTTTCTCTTGATGAAATAAGTATGGTGTCAGCTGAATTCGCCTGGGGTTCATTTGGATAACTATTTTTGAAGATAAATTGATTTGTTTTTCCAATTCTACTAATTTCCCTGTTCGCAGACATGGTAAAAGGCTTACCGGATGTATAGTCTAAATAAGTAAGTGCTCCTTGCCAGCTACCCAGTATGGGTATAAAATCTGTTTCGGAAATACTTGTTTGTGCCTGGCTTCTCATTGAAATAATTTCAAGTAAAATCATTGCAAAAAATAACCTACCTATTTTAAGTTTCATCCTATTATTATTTTTATGAAAGATGTGAATGGAAAAACTAAATGCAATATTTTATGATATTTTTTAAAAACTTCATCTATTTTGATTTCTCATTGACGTGTTGTGTTATAATAATCCTCGGCGATTCCTCTGCCCCTGTTCCAAGTATTTCCCAATATCATTTTATTATTTCTGAAAGACAACCAATTATTCACTCACAAATATAATCCAATTGATTTATTGTTCGTAACTTTGCAGCGTTAAAAATAAAGGCATAGAAGCCTTAAGTAGGTTACTTCATTCTAAACAATTAATCTAAAAATAAAATGTCAAATCCAAACGATTCATCATCCACTCCAAATGTTGAAAGTAAATGCCCGTTTCATGGTGGTTCGGTTAAACAAAGTGCAGGTGGTGGCAGTAGAAACCGCGACTGGTGGCCCAATCAATTGAAGTTGAATATCCTTCGCCAACACGCTTCTCTATCTAATCCAATGGACGAGGAATTCGATTACGCAAAAGCATTCAATTCACTTGACCTAAAAGAACTGAAAAAAGAAATCGTTGCTTTAATGACTTCGTCGCAAGACTGGTGGCCGGCAGACTACGGACATTATGGACCTTTATTCATCAGAATGGCTTGGCATAGCGCAGGAACCTACCGCATTTCTGATGGACGTGGTGGTGGTGGTTCAGGTACGCAACGTTTTGCACCACTGAATAGTTGGCCCGATAATGCAAACTTGGACAAAGCCCGCTTACTTCTCTGGCCTATAAAACAGAAATACGGCAATAAAATTTCATGGGCCGATTTGATGATTCTTACCGGAAACTGTGCACTAGAATCCATGGGTTTAAAAACTTTCGGTTTTGGCGGCGGACGGGCAGATGTTTGGGAGCCGGAAGAAGATGTGTATTGGGGTTCTGAAACTGAATGGTTGGGTGATAAAAGATATACAGGAGACCGAGAATTGGAGAATCCATTGGGGGCAGTTCAAATGGGATTGATTTATGTAAATCCACAAGGACCTAATGGAAACCCTGATCCATTGGCTTCTGCCCGTGATATCCGTGAAACTTTTGGCCGCATGGCAATGAATGATGAAGAAACCGTTGCTTTAATTGCCGGTGGACATACATTCGGTAAAACCCATGGTGCAGCCGATGCAGACAAATATGTTGGACGCGAACCCGCTGCAGCCGGTATTGAAGAACAAGGTCTTGGTTGGAAAAACACTTTCGGTTCAGGCAAAGGTGGAGATACCATTACCAGCGGACTTGAAGGAGCATGGACCACAACTCCAACAAAATGGAGCAACAATTATTTTGAAAATCTTTTCGGCTTTGAATGGGAGTTAACTAAGAGCCCGGCAGGTGCACATCAATGGAAGCCGAAAAACAATGCAGGTGCAGGTACTGTTCCGGATGCGCATGATGCTTCTAAAAAACATGCGCCATTCATGCTTACAACTGACATTGCTTTACGAGTTGATCCGGCTTATGAAAAAATTTCAAAACACTTTTTCGAAAATCCTGATCAGTTTGCAGACGCTTTTGCAAGAGCCTGGTATAAATTAACCCATCGCGATATGGGACCTATTGCCCGTTACTTAGGACCGGAAGTACCCGAGGAAATATTAATTTGGCAAGACCCTATTCCGGCTGTTACCCATCAATTAATTGATGACACTGATATTGCCTCTTTAAAAAGTAAATTAATTTCTTGTGGATTGTCGGTCTCTCAGTTGGTATCTACTGCTTGGGCATCTGCCGCAACTTTTCGTGGCTCTGATAAACGGGGTGGAGCCAATGGCGCACGCATACGCTTGGCTCCGCAGAAAAATTGGGAAGTGAATAATCCGGCTCAATTATCAAAAGTGTTACACACATTTGAGGGAATTCAAAACGAATTCAATAAAGTTCAGTCGGGTGGTAAGATGGTTTCATTGGCCGACTTAATTGTATTGGGTGGTTGTGCAGGAATTGAGCTAGCTGCAAAGAATGCAGGACATACCATCAAAGTTTCTTTTACTGCCGGACGTGGCGATGCATCGCAAGACCAAACAGACATAGAATCATTTGCTGTATTGGAGCCGGCTGCTGATGGTTTCCGCAACTACTTTACAACCAAACACAAAACTTCTGCAGAGGAAATGTTAATAGACAAAGCGCAATTGCTAAACTTAACCGTTCCGGAGATGACGGTTTTAGTGGGAGGAATGCGCATGTTGAATACAAATTTCGACCATTCAACTATTGGTGTATTCACAAAGCATTCTGAAACACTTACCAATGATTTCTTTGTGAACTTACTCGACTTAGGCATTACCTGGAAATCTACTTCCGATGCACAAAATGTATTTGAGGGAAGCGATCGTAAAACAGGTGAACTTAAATGGACAGGCTCTCGTGTGGATCTCATTTTTGGATCTAACTCAGAGTTGAGAGCCATTGCTGAAGTGTACGGATCATCCGATTCACAAGCGAAATTCGTACATGATTTTGTTGCTGTCTGGAACAAAGTGATGAACCTTGACCGATTTGATCTGGTATAATTTACTTCATTAATTTAGTAGGATGAGGTGGCCCCGTAATGGGTCACCTCTTTTTCATTCTCCGCGTAGTCTCTCGAAGAGGACTGCTACTTTCCTTCTCCGCACTGTCTCTTGAAGTGGACTGCGCGGCATTCGGAGTGATTAATATTATTTAGAACAAACTTACTTTACGAATCAAGTTCATTAATTGTTCTTAACCAAAGTCCTATTCGACAGAATATGCGGAGAAATAAAAATCATATTGCGGCTTTGCGATCATTTTTTTCTTGCCAAGGCGCAAGGGCACAATAAAACCGAAGTGATAACAATTAATATACAACGCGGATATATAGTATTTCTACGGAAGATTAAACAATTACTCTGATTAAGGTGTTTGCATAACATGCAGTTTTAAAAATTAATTCAGCTAAAAAATATAT
>JAYVPS010000280.1:0-3401 GCA_043757225.1 Cytophagales bacterium
AGCCCCGGTAAGGCTGTAGTTGCTGGTGACCGAAATGCCGACAGCAACATTCGCTGACGCAAAGGTTCCTGTCGCACCTGCATTAATTGAAACGACATCAGCTCCCACTACACCATTCAAAGTTGGTGAAGCAGTAACTGCTGCCGCGGTAGTTCCATTGTAGATTTTGTTGCTAGCGGTTGCACCGGTAATAGTTAACCCTTTCTTACTTACAACACTTGCTGTTGTTGCTACATTTGCTGTTGTTGCCGAGGCTGAACTTAAGGTAACATTTCCACTGTACGTTGCTGGGGTTGATGTGGCCTTAACTCTCACGAAGATAGAAGTAGAGGCAATATTATTCGCGATTGCATTTTTAGTTACGGAAGAACCAAATCCACTACCAGAGACTAACGAAACCTCAAATCCAGCGGGAGCAGTAATGGTGACGATTTCAGTAGCACCTGTTAATGCGGTTGCAGTGAATGTAAAAGTGCCTTCTGCAGAGACAGTTCCGTACGTTGTTGGTAAGGCAGAAAGTGTACCCGTTGGAGTGATAGTTTGGGCAAATCCATCACTAGAAATTATAAAAAGTGATGAGGCTAGAAATGCCAATTGTAAAATTCTCTTCATATTCATTGTCTTATAAAAAGTCTACTATTGCTTATCGATAAATTATTCGTCACCAAAAATTTGTTATTACTGAATATTTCCTTGTTGATCTGTTTTCATCAATAAAATTGTTTTGATGTTGGCAAGGTTGGTGGTGCCAAGGATAGCATGACCACCATCAGAGGTAGTGATGATACTTACGCCTACATCTTCAAACTTACTGCCATAAGTTTTGGTCCATAAGGGTACACCAAAGCCATCAATTTTAACCAGACAATAATCGGTCTCACCTCTGCCGGCAGTGCCACTTATTTTTGAAGTTCCTAAAAGAACAAATCCGCCATCATGGGCAAGGCATAGACTATTTCCATTGGCATCTCCATCTTGATCTTTGACTGGATAGGTTTGATTAATCAAGGGAGTTGTGCCGATTACTTTTTTATAAGAAATATTGAACGATCCAGTAGAATTATTTTTAGTAGAATTACTTTTACCAACCGTAGCAAAGGCACTGGCCCCCAACGAAAGCATGTCGTTAAAGGTCTCTGTAAATTGGCTGGCAGGAGAATCGTCAAATGTAGTGAGGGGGGAATTAAGGGGCGCTTTTACAAAGCGTGTAAGAGGGTTTGGCGTGTTTTGCTTGCGAACGCTGCCACTCCAGTAGGCAATATCTTGATTGTCTAAAAATAACTTGTTAGTTAAGTTAATAATTTCTCCGGCTCCGTAATCACGCGTCCACAGAGAGTCCAAGGTCACTTTTGCAAATTCGGTGAGCATCATATTATTGTTACTTAAGCCGGGTATAGATCCTAATACCACATAATTACCAGCTTTATTTTCAGCCACACTCACGCCCTTTCTTTCGTTGGGGCTATTCACGGTTCTTTTGGCGAGGATAGTCCCATCATTATCAACTGAAATAATCAGCAACTTAGATCTCCCGCCTTTTATCTCTTCGCCCACGATTACGTAACCGCCTGCTGCCAGGGCGGTAATGCCTTTTCCACGGTAGCTAAGGGTGGTTCCACCAGCTCCGGCTTCATCTTGAAAATCAGGATATAACTTTTGCCAAAGCAGATTTCCGAAGGCATCCGTTTTTATCAATTTTATTTTGGAGTGTGGGGGGATAGTAGGATCAGTAGAAGTTATTTCAGTGGAGGCAAGGATCAATAATCCTTTGTCCGTTGTTTCCAAAAGCGCCTGAGATTCATCGCTGTTTCCCCCATTAAAATACCTAACAAAAGTTGAAGAGGAAGCTGGCCCAACAGTACTTTCTGTGGCGCATGCAGTAAGAACAAGGGCAATAAAAAATACTTTTTTCATTTAATAATTCTTTTCAATTCTTTTAACGATTATTCTGAAATGCAATGACAATTAAATAGGCAAGGAATTCATTTGAAATTATTTTTGATTGGTTTTTTTCTTAGGCTTAAAGACGGAATAGGCGCCACCAATCATGATAGCAAAGTTATTGATAGAGTAATCATTGAATTGACTGACGTAATCAAATGTGTTTTCAAGATTAGTGCGTGCAGAACTATTGGTGATATTCGATAGCCCATATTGATACCTTAGATCGGCTGTTAAATATACGGAGCCGACTTTAATTTTTACTCCCGTGCCAACGACTACTGAAAAGACTGCTGATTTCATCGAATTAATAATGAGAAGATCTGGTCCGCTGACCCCAGTACCTGATTGATGGTTCCATACTTGTTGCCTCGTAGCGGATACTAGATAGCTGATGCCAGGGCCTACCGTTAAAAACGGATTGAATTTTGATTTAGGTTTGATCTGGTATTGAACAAGCGCATTTAAATCAATCCAGGCTTGACTCTCTACGGCTTCAGATTTAGCTTCCGATACAGTTCTCTGATCGGTTTGAAAAACAGTAGGTACCTTGATGCCGAAAGTTCTGGGTACTGACAAGATTTCAGGTGCCAGAATAAGTCTATTGAGGATCTTATTTTTAGAATTCTGAAAGATTCCTTTTTCAAAAGATAGACCAAGTTGCAGTCCGATTTTATTGGAATATTCACTTCCGCCTTTGGCATTACCTCCAACATAATAATTGGAAATGATATTTGTAAAAGAGCTATTGGCTCCGAGCTTAACGCCAATAGTAAAAATGGGATTTGTGCGGAAAGTATTATATAAACCAATAAATTCCTGCGGATCAATATCATTGTTTGGTTCGAAATAAAAATCCGCGTGCAGTAATTTCAACATACTACTATCGGCCTTCTCCGGCTCTTCTAAATAGATGAATGTTAATGTGAGCAGCTTGTATGCCTCTATTCTTTCTTGTTTCGTAAACCCATTTGCTAAGCAGGCCTTCAACAAGCTAGGAAGTTCATGCAGCCGACCCTGGTCGTAAGTAGAGCGCGCTAAGCGCAAGGTTTGGGTACAATTTTGGGCGTATGTTGTGGCGGTTAATACGATTAAGGAGGCCAACAATAGAAATCTCTTCATGTATGCAGTTAGTTAGGTGGTGAGCCGGATGTGCTATCTTTTAATTATAGTATTGTTAAAGAAGGATGCATACCCGAAAAACGAGTATTACTACACTCTAACCAGCAATTTAACCCTTTATTTTAAATTATGGATTTATTTGGAGTTGGCATTGACATGCCGTTTTGGTTGCCCAACCCGTCATTGCGAGGCTGCTTGCGTTGGTATGAGCGAAAGAGACAGCCGTGGCAATCTCCGGTTCGTAGTTGCTTCGAATGGGAGATTGCTTCGCGCTTATGTTGCTTGTGAGTATGCGCTCGCAATGACGGTTTACCCAACCCGTCATTGCGAGGCTGCTT
>JAYVPS010000281.1:0-12728 GCA_043757225.1 Cytophagales bacterium
GTCGTCTTTGCGAGGTCGTCTCGACCGAAGCAATCCCCCGTTTGGACTCCGAACGGGGGATTGCTTCGCTCCGCTCGCAATGACGGTTAGGTTTTTAGATCCCCTTAATGTTTATTCCTTTTCCAGAAAAGGATAACGATAATCGGTTGGGGTTACGAATGTTTCTTTAATAGTTCGCAAGGATACCCAACGCAGCAGATTTACTTTCGCGCCTGCTTTATCATTCGTGCCTGAGCCTCTTGCTCCACCGAAAGGTTGTTGACCCACTACCGCACCCGTAGGTTTGTCATTGATATAAAAATTACCGGCCGAATTCACTAATTTTTTAGTGGCCAGTTCGACAGCGTATCGATCTTTGGCCATAATTGAACCGGTAAGTGCATAGGGTGAAGTTTGATCCACCAGTTCTAATGTCTGTTCGAAATTTTCCTGGTGATAAACATAGATCGTCATTACTGGTCCAAAGATTTCTTCGCACATGGTGAGAGAAGAACCGTCTTTGGTTAGGATGACCGTTGGTTCAATAAAGTAGCCTTTTGATTTATCGTATTTGCCACCGGCAATAATTTCGTTCATTGGATTTTGGCGCGCTTTTTCAATGTATCCGGTGATAGAGTTAAAAGCTTTTTCATCAATCACGGCATTGACGAAGTTTCCAAAATCTTCGGTAGACCCCATCTTCATGCTCTTTAAATCTTCGAGCAAGTATTTTTTTACATCGTCCCAAAGGTTGGAAGGAACGTAGCAGCGCGAGGCAGCCGAACACTTCTGTCCCTGATATTCAAATGCTCCGCGCGCAATGGCTGTAGAGATTTGTCTGGCATCAGCACTTTTATGTGCTACTATAAAATCTTTGCCGCCAGTTTCGCCAACAATGCGTGGATATGATTTGTACTTGTGGATATTTTCGCCAATCGTTTTCCAGATATTTTGAAAAACTCCTGTACTTCCTGTAAAATGAATGCCGCCAAAGTCTTTGTGATTAAAAATTACTTCGCCTGCGATTGGTCCGGTTACATATATTAAGTTTATCACGCCATCGGGCAAGCCGGCTTCTTTCAACACTTGCATAATTATGTTGGCTGCGTAGATCTGTGTATTGGCTGGTTTCCATACTACTGTGTTACCCATAAGTGCAGCGCTGGTAGGTAGGTTTCCGGCAATGGCGGTAAAGTTGAAGGGGGTAAGTGCAAAAACAAATCCTTCTAGAGGGCGATACTCGAGTCTGTTCCAAACTCCTGGTGATGATTCTGGTTGGTCGCGATAGATTTCGCCCATGAAGTGAACGTTGAAACGCAAGAAGTCGATGAGTTCGCATGCAGAATCTATCTCGGCTTGAAAGGCATTCTTAGATTGCCCAAGCATGGTGGCTGCGTTGATTTTATATCGGTAAGGGCCGGCTAATAAGTCGGCCGCTTTCAGAAAAATGCTTGCTCTGTTTTCCCAGCTTAAGTTAGCCCATAATTCTTTGGCCGCCATGGCCGCATCAATGGCTTGGGTTACATGACTTTTATCTCCTTCATAGAAATAGCCTAGTATGTGTTTGTGATCATGTGGCGGGGATAGCGGTTTCTTGTTTTCTGTACGAACTTCCGCTGCACCAATGTACATGGGTATATCCATTACCTTTGACCGCCCTTCTTCTAATGTTTTTTTTAAAGCCGCTCTTTCTTTAGTGCCCGGTGCATAGGATAATATGGGTTCGTTTTTTGGGTAGGGGATATTAAAAAATCCGGTTGACATATGGCAAATTTTAGATTTTAAGTATGTATTTAAAATTTAATAGTTTCGAGGGGCGAAGTTACAAAAATAGTCAACGTTTATAGCAGACTTTTAAGTTCCATTAGACTAGCAATTTCATGGGTTACTTCAGTGTGATGACTAATTTTTTCGGGATTAAAGTAGATGGTATTGAGGGAGGCGTTTTTTGCTCCTGCAATATCAGTCACCAGATTATCACCTATCATAATTACTTCATGGGTCGTCAGGTTATTTTGATCTAATGCAAATTCAAAAATCTCCTTCGTTGGTTTTTTGTGTCCTGCGAGTTGCGAGGTTACTACGCTTTTAAAATAGTTTTTAATTCCTGAGCTTGAAAGTTTAGTCAACTGGATTTCACTAAAGCCATTGGTGATGATGTGCATGTCATAATGAGGACTCAGGTACTCTAGTATTTCTAGAGTATGCGGCAGTAAGTTGCCTTTTTTGGGGGATACGGTTAAGTAATCATTGGAAAACTTTAACGAGAGATCATAGTTATCTAATCCAACCTCAAGAAAGATTTTATGGAATCGTTCAAGACGAATAACATCTTGTTGGATGTACCCCTGATCGTACAGATGCCATAGCTGGTTGTTTATTTTTTTAAACGTTGTAATGAAAGAGTCTTTTGAGATGCCGCTTTTTTCAAGTTCATAATCGCCATGAAGTTCGGCTAATGCCTCGGCAGAATTGGTTTCGTAATCCCACAAGGTGTGGTCAAGATCGAAGAAGATGGCTTTATATTTTTTCATGTGGATATGCGAGAGGGCTCGGCCAGGGATAGAAACGAAAAGCCCGAAGTGTGATTAGATGTGCGTGGACGGACTTGTAGTGTATAGCCCGCCCGCCTGTGTTTAAGCCTTTGGTGGGCAAGGCGGAGGCCGCATGGAAACAAACTTGTTTCATACTACACTTATGGGCTTGATCTTTAATTTGTTCATGGACAATTCGCGGTTACTGTACATGTTCTTAAATATTTGTTGATCTTGTTGCATTACGGGGTCGCGACTGACCAACTGGAGGATTTGTTTTACAATGTCGAATACTTCGTCTTTGATTTGGTAAAAGGCCCACTGATTGATTTTGCGAGCGGTGAGAATGCCCGAATTTTTTAGGTATAGCAGGTGACGCGAGGTTTTTGTTTGAGTGAATTCTAAGATACGCTCAAGGTCGGTGATGCACATTTCGCCATTGGTCAAGATGAGGTTTAGGATACGAAGGCGTGAAGTATCGGAGCAGGCCAGGAAGATCTGTGCGCCTAAGTCAACATTAAAGTGCTTTAGCCTCATAAAGGTCAAAAATACGGACAATTAATTATTGAGAACTTGAAACTTTTGATGGGCAACGATAATCTTGAATTTGTTACATTTGTCAGAATATATGAGGGGCTTAATCACAATTTTTGCTTTTTTGGTGGTCTTTGGGCTATCGCATCAGGGGTTTGCACAAACCAAAAGAAGAATTATTCAATTGTCAGGATTTGTGACAGACACAGCGGCTGCAGTGTTGCCCGGAACCCATGTCTATGTTCCAAAAGCAGGGAGGGGAGACGTTACCTCTTCGGCTGGTTTTTTTAGCATGGCTGTTATGATTGGGGATAGTGTAGTGTTCAGTTCGGTAGGGTTTAAAAGGACTAGTTATATAGTACCGGATTTGCCAAAAAACTCATGGTCTATTTTTGTTGAATTGGCACCGGATATAACTTTGTTAAGCCCACATGTAATTATGGCAATTCCTACGGAGGAGCTTTTCAAAGAAGCTGTTTTGGCTATGAATATCCCGCTTAACGATAATAACCTTGATCCTAAAAGCTTAGATGCTGAGATGATAGCCTTAATGGCAAGGACTACCCCGCTTGACGGAGCTGGCAATTATAAATACTATATCGATCAATGGTCTAACTCGGTTGGCGATAAATTCCATCCTATCTATAATCCATTCCTGGATCCACTCAAATGGGCACGGTTTATCAAAGACATGAAGAAAAAGAAGAAATAGGTTGATCTCCACTTATTTAGATTGAATTTTACTATAAGTGCGACTTTGGAAAATAGTTTCGAGATGTAGCGTCCCGCTTGAGGCGGGATTAGCGCATCGGGAAATAGGATGAAAATTTTCGAGATGTAGCGTGCCGCAGGAGGCGGGATTAGCGCATGTAGAAATGGAGGATATTTTTTCGAGATGTAGCGTGTCGCAGGAGGCGGGATTAGCGCATGAAGAAATGGAGGATATTTTTTCGAGATGTAGCGCAGCCCGGTTAGCGCATCACGTTAGGGACGTGGAGGCCGGAGGTTCGAATCCTCTCATCTCGACAAGTGCCTCGCAAACAGCGAGGCTTTTTTATGGAGTTTACAGTATACATTCTTTATAGCCATATTGTTAAAAGATTTTATGCCGGACAGACAGATAATTTTAATTTGAGGTTAGAGCGGCATAATCAAGGGATAGTAAAAACCACGAAGCCAGGGGTTCCCTGGATAAGAGTTTGGACAATAAGTTTGGGTTCAAGGTCTGAAGCATTGAAGCTTGAGCGGAAAATAAAGAAGAGAGGAATTTCTCGATTTATGAGCGATGCGAACTATGATTGGGAAAGTATGATTAGAGAGTAGCGTCCTGCCACAAGCGGGATTAGCCCATCACGTTAGGGACGTGGAGGCCGTCCCGCTCAGAGCGGGAGAATCCTCTCATCTCGACTTCTCTCATCTCGACTTGACAGGACAAATTGGAATCATTTTCATTTGTCCTGTTTTTATTTTGAGCCAACCCGTTTTCAACTTCACCTCCAACTTTTCCAATTTGTTAGTGTGCTCCAACTTCATTTCCTTGAAGTCCGCAGGGGGTCAAGTTATTTGAAGGAACTTGTTGGTAAAAAAGAACCATATCTGTCAAAGAAAAAGGCGTTGTCTTTCGTTTTATCTTGTTGGGTATGGCTTGCTAATAGGAATGAAAGCCCATCTAATTTTTTATTTTGACCTACCGAAACAAAAGCTACCAACAGACAGGGTAGCAACCACACACACTTCTTCATAACATAATGAGGGTAAATAAAAACTCAATTTGTAAGGAATGACTCAAGCACACTATCTTATTGCACTATGGAAGCAAGTAAACTGATTGAGTCTTGATTAGATTTAAGCTGGACGCAAATTTATTCAATGTGTGTTACTGTTTGTAACCGCTCATAAAAATTAAAGCTGTTATTTATTTAAACCACAGGTATACTGTTAAGATAGATTAACAATAGTTATGTAAAATTTATGTACACAGTGCCAAAACCCAGGTCGCGTCCTGTCGTGTTGCTGGTTGTCAGTGACAAACTGATTTTTATTATCTAATCGGCACTACCCATTAAAAAAGATTGGTAATGCAACAAGAGTATCGTGATATGGAACAAAATTACTAGCTACTTTAGCTTCTTAAATGCACTTTTGCTTGACCTGGAGAGGTGACACCTACCCCTTTTATAGATTCATTTTATGACCTACATAACCGAATCAAGGAGGCTAATTGTACTGCCCTTGCTTTTCATTACTTATATTGGCGTAGCACAAAATTCTAAATCGCCCATTACTGGGTATGATCTTATGATAGAACGCAAAAATATTACTTCGTCAAAAGTAGCCCGTTACTCACCGCTTTTCCCACATGCTGTAATAGCCGATAAATTTATTTTTGTCTCAGGTATGCCCGGATACGATCCGGTTTCAGGAAAAATAGTCAGTGATGACCTTGAGGCCCAGACACGGCAATGCTATCTAAATATCAAAATCGTTTTGGAAGAAGCTGGAGGTGACTTGAGTAAAATCGTTAAGATAACCCAGTTCGTAGTCGCTGGAGGTGACATGAGTGTGGTAAATAAAGTGTTTAAGGAATTCTTTCCCGACATTGCAAGTGCACCCGCACGCAGCAGCCCTATGGTAATGCCTTTTCCAGCAGGAACTGGAATACTAATTTCTGTTGAATGTACAGCACTCCGCTAGGATAGACTTTCTCTGCTAGCATATTCCCGATGCAAAATCTTAAATCGACCTTCGCATTCGAAGAAGTCTTCTTTTCACCTGCCTAAAAATTGCCTTTAACAGCCCGAAACCCATTCTAACTTTATAGTGTTGAGTTTTTCTTCTGCCTGTGGTCGGTGTTTTCACCGCACCACTAACTAAGCTTAACGTTTATTAAGCCTTTGCTAGGCGTAGTTTCTAACTACGTCTTTGAGTAAACAAATCTCTGATTTGTACTTTCATAAAAAATCTATTCCAATCCTGTCCTTCAAGCCAGCATAGGAGACTACGCCAAGCGGGAGTCGATTGCGGTGATGCGATGAAAACACCGACCACAGGCAAAATCGGACATTTGTTTAGACTAAAGAGGAACGCATTGCAAACGCGCTCCAACTCGGAGTTTGCATAAAATATCTAGGCTTTTCACTTCACTACTGCCCAAGCCAAACCATCAGGCCCTGCGATAGAAATCTTGTCGCTTAGTTCGAGCGTTTTAAGATTAATTACAGCAACATAGTTATCCGGTGTACAGCCAACAAATGCACGCAACCCATCGGTATCAACAAGAATACCTGAACCACCATGTCCTATTGGTATGCGTTTTATTTCTTTATGAGTTACTACATCAAAAACAAAAAGATCGCCCGAGCGCAAACTAGAAACAAGTACACGTTTACCATCGGGAGTAAACTTTAGGCGATTGGCTCCCTCCACATGGGCATCCAGTTTGTAGATTTCTTTTTTTGTATTGAGGTTAATAATTGAAATTGAACCATCACCCGATGCGGCAGCCCATAATTGCTTGCCATCAGGCGATACATCAAAACCTTCTGCGCCTTTGGAAACAGGAACTACAGTGTGTATCCACTCCGAGCGAGGCATCCCTGATGGGGGATTTCCCATTGGGCCTGGGCCCGGAGCAATCAGTGTGTCTACAAGGATACTTACAGTGCCTGCATTTACATTGGTGGTATAAATACGTTTTGCATCGTGAGTAACATAGATCATGTGTGTGCGATTTTCGCCCGTGCCCATACTCCAATCCACTGTTTTAGTTGATGGATTGTAGCGCCCCACGGCTTTTGCACCTTCGGCCGAAAACCATACTTTGCCATCGGCAACGGTGATTCCATGTGGCCCGATCAGTGGGCGTGTGTCAATGTTTGGCAATGCCTTTTGTGCGACAACATCAATCACATTAATTTCTGATGATCTGCCGCCACCGGTGATAGTAACATAGGCTGTCCTTCCATCTTCGGATGCAATGATTTCATGAGGATCGTTGCCAACCGGTACCCGAGCCAATATCTTGAGTGAGGTTGGGTCGATGATTGCTAAAATGTGATCTCCCTTGGAGAGCGATAATAGATAGCGTTGTTGCGCAACCAACGGATTCACCTGGCCAACAAGTGCAATCAATGCAAAGCAGGTAACTACCAAACTAGTTACTTTGGCTGTTGTTCGGCTGAAAAAACTATGATTATTCATACTATTAAATTTTAAATGAGAAACATTAATAAGGCCAACGCTATACCACCCAAAGCAAAGTAAAGTCCCTTCTTAAATACATTCGAGGAAGGCAGGAACATCCAGAATGAAGATACCACAAAAAACAAAAGTGAAACACCAAAAAAGATATTAAGAAAGAAAAGAGGACTTCGTGTATTGGCTTTATGAATATCGGTTATCTTTTCTAATACACGAGGAAGCTCTTTTGAGGTAATCGTGGCCACACCGGTAGCAGGGTTATAGTTTCCCTCACGAAAATAGAGTATTCCGTTTTCTTCTTTGTCAACTTTAAACTCGCGTATGCGCAAAGCACGACCTACATCTTCGGGTTTTGTATCGGCTGGAATATTAACAGTTTTTGTTTGAGTCACTTTCAAAAAGTCGGTAGAGCGAAAGATTAATAGTATACCACTAAGGGCATACATAGCCATAATGCCTGATAAAAAAAAGCCGAGGTAGCGGTGATATATGCGCATTGATTGATTTTGAGTTTTCATAATGGAGATTTACAGTTTAGACTTAGACACTTCAAAGTGCATGGAAATTCCCGACCGACAAAATTTTATTTCGATATTTATGTTGTCAAGAGGAGAATCAATTATTCAATTTGCCTGTGGTTGGTGTTTTCACCGTACCACTCACTTCAAGCCAGCATAGCAGACTACGCCAAAACAGGGAGTAATTGCGCTGGTGCGGTGAAAACACTGATTAAAGGCAAAACACCATTCCCACTTAAAAACTTATCTTAACCAACTGAAAAAAGAATGTAAAATTGCAGATGGAAACTGATTGCCGTGCCTGAACACAAATTGTTACTACATTAAATGAGTGAACAAATAAAGGAATTGAACCCCAAAAAGGCACTCAACAAAGCCTTTTTAAAAGTAAAACCGAACCGAACTGAAATTGAAGGTTTCAAGGCTAATCTCATTACGTTACTCGACAGAACAAATGACACTGAAAGCGAAGAGTTTCATAAAAACTTGGTTTCGGATTTTCTGAAGAAAACGTATTACGACCCCAACCATTTTATAAATACCAAAGGCAGAAACGACCTGGTTATCCATAACGGACAGCATGCAAACTCGACAGTGGGGGTAATCATTGAAGCGAAAAAACCGACCAACAAAGCTGAAATGATAAAATCGTTTGCTAAGGGCGATAGCCCACAGCAAATGATTGCAAAACTAAATGTGAAAGCGTTTCACGAATTGGTGTTGTATTACCTGCGAGAAAGAATAACACACAAAAATCTTGAAGTAAAACAGTTGGTGGCCACCCTTTTCACCTGCCTAAAAATTGCCTTTAACAGCCCGAAACCCATTCTAACTTTATAGTGTTGAGTTTTTCTTTTTTAGCAGTAATTTTCCACGCTAAAAATTATTGTGTCACCAATTATTAAACGTATTAACTATCAACTGGCTATTGCACTTCTGCTAATGGGATCCGGATGCTTTGCGCAATCAAATATTGCGCGGCAAGTTCAAAGCAAGATGAGCAAGGGGAGTTGGAGCTCGGCCAGACAACAGATTGATAAATCACTGCTCAAAGACACTTCCAACGTTGAAATGAAGTGGCTTAAGGCGCAATGGTTCTTTGCTAAAGTAAATTCGAATCGTCAGATTGATTCCGCTTATCACTATATCAATCTTTCGATAGCGTCTTTTAAAAATTTACCGGAGAAACAAAAAGACCGATTAAAAAAGGAGAATATTGATGATAACGTTCTTCTTGGCTTACGAATAAAAATTGATAGTGCCGCATTTGACCGTGCCAAGCAACTTAATACCGAAAGCTCTTACGATTATTTTATTTTTAATTTCCCATTGGCAATTGAGAGGCATGCAGCAATTGAACTTCGCGATGAAGTGTCATTTCTTGATGCGCTAAAGATTAATACCTACCAAAGTTTTGATGATTATGTGACACGTCACCCACGATCTCAACGCGTTGCTGAAAGTAAGCAGCGTTATGAAACGTTATTATTTGAAAGCAAAACTCATGATCATAAGTTTAAGAGTTACGTAGCATTTGTAAAAGAATTCCCCTCAAGCCCTTATCGTATTCAAGCCGATCGGCAAATTTTTGAAATAGCTACTGCTCGGGGTGATACATCAGCTTTTATAGACTTCATACATAACTTTCCTGAAAATAAATTTCGTTCATCCTCGTTTGATTGGCTTTTTTATCTTTATAAGGAGTTGGAAGAAAATGTACCGGAAGAATTTTTAACAGATTCCTTAGGAGAGGTAGTTAAGTTGAATGATAGGTATTGGATTCCTTTTTTAGAGAACGGAAAGTTCGGGTTTATTGATGAAGAGGGTAACGAGGCCATTGCGCCAAGGTTTGAAAGTATTGATAGAAACTATCACTGTGGCAAGATACAAGACGATCTTTTGATTACGAGCGATGGGTTGATTAGTCGCGAAGGAAGAATAATTGCTGCGCACAATCCTGTTCCTCATTCAATAGGGCATGGGTTAATAAAGGTGGGTGATAGCACATGCGTTAAGCTGATGCATAAATCTGGTAAGTGGGTGGTAAATTTTTGTGCTGAGGATTTTCTAGTTGTTGGAAATCGTTTTTTGGGTGTAAAGAGAAATGGTCAGTGGATGGTTTATTCCCTTACCGGAAGGCAATTATTTGCTAAAGCTTGTGAATTGATGGAAATGATTGAAGAAGTGTTGGTGCTTACCAGACTAGGAAAGAAGATACTTTTTAGTTTGGATCAAGTGGAGTTAGCAGCGAATGGAAATATTGTTCAGGAAGGGTTTGTTTTTGATGAGGTGCGATCTGCAGGCAAGGGAAAATTGTTGGTACGAAATGGATCTCTGGAAGGAATTCTCAATTCAAAATTAGAATTTATTGTTCCGTTGGATCGTCAAACTCTAACACTTACCCATTATGGTTTGATAAGGAGTGTAAACGAAAAAATTTCTATTAGTGGTGTTACTCCTGAGCTGGAAGATCAACTTTGGGATAAGATTGCCTACTACAAACAATGGCTTTTGTTCCGGAAGGGATCGATCCAAAAGCTTTTTGATTTAAATGTCAGGAAAACGTTGGTCGAGACCGATAGCTGTTGGTTTGCTGGCGGGTTGGCTTTTGCAAAGAAGAATGATTCCATTAGGGTTTATATTAATTCACTTAGAAGCTTAGTGTTACCTAAGGAAAGCAAAATAAACTTTATTAAAGCACCCGACTCAGTCCGCAATTTCTTTATTGAGACTAGGCAGAAGAAGACGGTGTTTGATATTGCTTCGGGTCAACGATTATTTACAGCCGAGTTTGATAAGATTGAATTGCTCAATGAAAATGTATTTATTATTTCCCGAAAAGAAAAAAAGGGACTTCTTTCAACAGAAGGAAAACAGCTTCTTCCTATAGAGTATGAGACGATTGTTCAATTGAAAGATAATTATTGGTCGCTCTATAAAGATAAGAAATTTGGATTGTTAGACTTGGGTTCAAACAAACTAGTGAAGCCAGTTTATTCCAGAAATGTGGGTATCCTCAATAAGGATATTTTAATTGTGTTTAGAGATGGGTTTTATGGTTTAATGGGTTGGGATGGTAAGGCGTTGACTAAATTTGAATTTGATGAAATCCAACCATGGCAGGGAACGCAAATATGGGTAAAAAAGAATTTTAGCTGGACATTGTATGATTTACATTCGGAAGCGATCGTGGTGGATAAGATCAAAGATTTTTATTTTATCAAAAATACGCATGAAGAGAAAATAGTAATCGTTCACAGAGAAAACTTTTATGGAGTTGTAAATACAGGCAAGGGAGTAATTATTCCACCTACTTTCAGGAGGGTAATAAATTTAGGGACGGAGGATCGTCCACTTTATTTCACAGATAAAGAAGTAGAAGAAGCAGGGATACATGTGGTGATTTATTATGACCAGCTAGGCAAATTCTTACGAAAACAGGTATATGAGGAAGAGGATTTTGAGAGAATATTGTGTGAAGAGTAGGTTAATTTCTAATTTATATCGGCCTTTACTACTGTGGGAAACATTAACACTTTGGCAACCTGGCTTATCGTAGCACTTTAATACTTTATTGCTAATTTTGGGCTAATTCAGATTATGAAAAAAATACTAGCTGTGTTGGCAATCTCCTTTACAATTCAGTCAATTGCGCAGGACACCAGACCGCGATTGGTTGTTGGTATTGTGGTGGATCAAATGCAACAAGAATATTTGTATCGATTTGAAAGCAAATTTGGAGAAGGAGGGTTCAAGCGTTTGATGAGTGGATTTATGTTGACCAATGCCCATTACAATTATGTACCGACTTATACGGGGCCAGGCCATGCTTCTGTGTTTACCGGAGCTACTCCTTCAACAAACGGTATTATTGGCAACGATTGGTGGGATAAAAATTTGAAGAGGATGGTCAATTGTGTTGAGGATGAACGACAAAAACCTGTTGGTAACCCGGAAGGTAATGGCGATGTTTCACCCTGGCGCTTGCTTTCTTCTACCATTACGGATGAGCTAAAACTAAACACACAAAAGAAATCAAAAGTCGTTGGTATTTCGATGAAAGATCGCGGAGCTGTTTTGCCTGCGGGCCATTTACCCGATGGAGCCTATTGGTATGATGGAAAGTCAGGTAAGTTTATAACCAGCACGTACTATAAAACTGAATTGCCTTCCTGGGTAGAGAGTTTTAATTCTCTGAAGCTAGCAGATTATTATTTGAACCAAGAATGGAAAACTTTTTTGCCATTGGAGAAATATACTGAAAGCAGCCCAGATGATTCTCCCTATGAGTATAAGTTAAAGGGAAAGGACAAACCGATGTTTCCGTATAATCTCAAAGAACTTCGCAAGCAAAATGGCGATTACGATTTATTATCGCGCACCCCTTTTGGCGATGATATTCTTACAGAATTAGCAAAAGCAAGTCTTGACGGAGAGCAACTGGGAAAAGATGATATCACCGATTTTTTAACTCTTTCCTATTCTTGTCCTGATATTATTGGCCATGCCACGGGACCTCATTCAATAGAGGTAGAAGATACTTATATTCGATTGGATAAAAATCTAGAAGACCTTTTCAAAAAATTAGATCAGGACGTAGGGCAAGGTAACTATTTAGTTTTTCTAACGGCAGATCACGCAGTAGCTGAAGTCCCTCAGTATTTGAAAGACAATAGAATTCCTGCTGGTAATTTTCAGTGGTCGAATGTGGAGGTGAGCCTCAATGAACATTTGCAAAAGTATTTTCCCGGTAAAAAAGTAGTTGACAAAATTACAAATGAGCAAGTCTATCTTAATCAAGAACTTTTTACCGGTGATCCTAAAACATCGGGCATTGATTTAATGATTGCTACAGAAATCGTTACCACTTACCTTCAAGCGGTAGCGGGAGTTGCTCAGGTATTCCCTAAAGCAATAATAAAACAAGGAGCTTTTAATGAAGGGGGAATCAAGGGCATGATCG
>JAYVPS010000282.1:0-3389 GCA_043757225.1 Cytophagales bacterium
TAAACCACATGGGGTCTTGAGCCGCATCAGCAAATCCGCGAATTTTAGCAATTGGTGTAAGGCCAAGTTCTTTAGCTTTTTCTTTGCTCATCAAAATTACTGCTGCTGCGCCATCGTTGATGTTAGAGGCATTGGCTGCCGTTACTGTACCTTCTTTACTGAAGACAGGTTTCAATCCCGGTATCTTATCAAAGATTACATTTTTATATTCTTCGTCTTCGCTAAATAAAGTTACATCACCTTTCTTCCCAACAATTTCTACAGGTATAATTTCATCTTTAAATTTTCCTGCCGCCCATGCTGCGGCTGTTCGTTTGTAGGAGGTGATGGCGTACGTATCCTGATCCTGTCGGCTGATATTCATTTCCTTTGCAGTGTTATCTGCACAAACGCCCATGGCACAATGATTATAAACATCGGTTAATCCATCATGCGTAAGTCCGTCAATCAATTCGCCATTTCCATACTTAAAACCATAACGCGCCTTCATTAAATAGTAAGGAATGTTGGACATGCTTTCCATGCCACCGGCTACCACCACATCATTATGACCAAGCATGATGGACTGGGCTCCTAACATGATTGCCTTCATTCCGGAAGCGCAAACTTTATTGACTAGCGTGCAAGGAATTTCGTAGCCCAAGCCTGCGGCCACGGCTACTTGGGTGGCGGGTGCTTGCTGTAAGGCTGCTGAGATTACATTCCCAATGAAAACTTCTTGAATTTGTTTCGGGTCGAGGTTTATTTTCTTGATGGCACCCTTAACGGCCGTTGCCCCTAATTGTACAGCGGTTAAAGAAGTGAGGCTTCCGCCAAAACTTCCAATTGGTGTGCGTACTGCTGAAACAATGTATACTTCTTTCATGTGTTTGAATTAATGGTGTTCAAATTTACAATTTTACTTGGATTGGTCGCTTAGCCCTTTACCAATCCGGTTTTCCCTTTTCTTTTGGCTTCGTGGCTTTGCGTTTATTTTGTTGAAGGTATTGCACTTCCTGATTCTTCATTGCTTCGAGAATCATTTTGGCCTTCTCTTCGGTTATTTGCATTTCCTTCAGCTTATCTGAAACTGACGGTGGAATTTCTTTTTTGTCCTTATCCTTTTTGTCTTTGCTTTCCTGATCCTTTTTCTCCTGTTCTTTCTTTTCTTGCTCTTTCTTTTCTTTTTCTTGTTGCTCTTTGTCTTTTTTGTCCTGATCCTTTTTATCGTCTTTATTTTTGTCTTTCTGATCTTTTTTCTCTTGATCTTTCTTTTCCTTATCTTTTTTCTCTTGCTCTTTTGATTCTTTTTTCTGTTGTTCCTTTTGATCTTTATTGTCGTCTTTTTTGTCTTGATCTTTCTGATCTTTGTTTTTTTGCTCTTGTTTCTTTTTCTCTTCCAATTTCTTCTTCACCACTTCATAATTATACCGGGCTTCTTCATTGTCAGGAGCAACCTTCAGTGCTTGCTTAAAGTAATTTAATGATTCTTCGAGGTTGCCTTTGGTATTGGATATTACACCCAATTGTTGGTTGGCAATGGAGCTGATCCTTTTATTAGGAGTCTGGATTAGTTGAGAGTATGAATTGATTGCGTTGGTGGTATCGTTTAGTTGGAAATAGGCACTTGCCAGATTCGCCCGCACTTCATCTTCATTTACACCAAGGGAGTCAATGATGTATTTGTACTTTTCAATGGCCACTTTAAAATTCCCTGATAGGTAAGCCTTCTTTGCTTCGGCTTTTGCTGTATTAATTTTCCCAATCTTGTCGAGATCGGTGAAGATTAAAGCGGTAGCTAAAAATAAAATAACAAGCTTCATATTGTTACTGTCTTGATACTAAGTAAAACATCTAATGCCAACAGAATCAAGGCTGCGAGCAGAAAATAAAAATATCGATTAGCCGATACATCCACCATGCGGGCATCACGCACCTGGCCTTCGATTTTTCCTATTGTGTTAATCAATCGACTCACATCATTTCTGCTTTCATTGATTTCAAAATACTGGCCATCTGTTTTGTTGGCCAATGCTTTTAACGAACTCGCATTAAGTTTAGATACAACTGTATTTCCGTTTTTATCTGTCTTATATCCTCGCCCGGTCTGAATCTGACTTCCTTTTTCTGTCCCCACACCTAGCGTGAAAAGCTTTATGTCTTTGTCTTCCACTTCTTTTGCGATATCGTCTGTTTCTTCTCCAAAGTCTTCACCATCGCTGATTAAGATGATCACTTTCGATTTTTGTTGTGCACCGGTGCTTTCTTTTTCATCTATTTTTTTTAGTGCCATTTTGAGCGGAGGGCCAAAGTCCGTTCCGCTACCAGGTACCAAACTTGTATTCATAGTTTCGATAAACAGATTCAATGCATTTTGATCGTAGGTGAGCGGACATTGCATAAATGCTTCTGAGGAAAAAATAATTACCCCAAGGCGATCAGAACTAAATGCCTCGACTATTTTTTTCATCTCGTATTTTATCTTTTCTAATCGTGAAGGCTGGATATCAAATGCGTCCATTGATTTAGAAAGATCTACGCAAATCATAATGTCTTTGCCAATAGATTTGATTTCTTTTTTGGAAGCACCAAAAGAGGGCCCCAGAAAGGAAATGATAAGCAATGCAAATAAAATAGTCCGTATGGAGAGCTTAATCAAAATGGCATAAAACGGAGTGTGTAAGGTGCGACTGATGCCTAGGAGTTTTAGCGCGTACAGCACATAGAACGCAAGAAACAGCACTATTACCAGTGCCTCGAACCAACCAATATCACGAAAGAAGACCACGTTTAGATTTTAGAAATCCAAAAATACATTAACCTTGCTAAAACTAAAAAAGCCCTGCGTATGCAGAGCCTTAAAGTCGGGGCGGCCAGATTCGAACTGACGACCTCCTGGTCCCAAACCAGGCGCGATACCGGGCTACGCTACGCCCCGAAAAATACTGATCTCTTTTTTTAAGAGGCGCAAAGATATGGAAACATATCAATTCACCAACTTTGTGATCCCGGCTGGATTCGAACCAGCGACCTACTGCTTAGAAGGCAGTTGCTCTATCCAGCTGAGCTACGAGACCGGTTGTTTTGGCGGAGAGGGGGGGATTCGAACCCCCGGTACAGTTTAACCCGTACGACAGTTTAGCAAACTATTGGTTTCAGCCACTCACCCACCTCTCCGTGGCATTAGCAGGGCGCAAATATAATTAGATTGCTTACAAATGAATAATTTTGTTCCTCTGATTTTTAATGAGTGTAGGACAGTTTTGCAAAGGATGGCATAAACATGCGCAAGCGGGCAAGGGATTGAAGCGCAAAGCCCGAAGTGTGTTGGGAGTGTGTGTGGACGGACTTGGAGCGCAAAGCCCGGTGGCCTTGCGTTTCGCTTGGCCATGCCCTAAAATCACAAAACT
>JAYVPS010000283.1:0-3387 GCA_043757225.1 Cytophagales bacterium
CGTCCCGAAGGGACGATTGGTGGGTAGAAAAGATAGCGAGAGTGCATTTTACGTTCCGTTAGGAACGTTTCGTGCCGCGACAATTTGGAATGCACCCAAAAAATATTGACGGTTGAATTATTAACGATAAATGTTGAATTTCGCAGGCTCAGTCGCAGATCATCACATTAAATTTGTACCATGTTTAAAATGAACTTTCTAAAAATGCGAACCGAGTCGGCTTTGAAAAAAAATAAAAGCCTTCGAGCGAGCATTCCATATAAGCAAGCCCAAAGCCTCGGCATTTTATTTAGCGTTGAAGACAAGCAAAAGCATTTAGAAATTAAGGACTTTATCCAACGATTGGAGCAGGATGGAAAAAAAGTTCATGTACTGGAGTTCTTGCCTGAAAAAAAAGAGAACTACGAATTCATGTTCGACTTCTTTACAGAAAAAGATTTATCATTTTGGGGCAACTTGAATTCCGATAAAGCACTTCGCTTTTCTGAGATGCCTTTTGATTTCCTTTTTTATGTTGACAAAGAATCCAATCCTTTTATTCTGGACTTATTGGCGCGCTGTAAGGCACGCTGTCGCGTTGGGCGCTACCATGAAACTGAAAGTAAATTCTTTGAGTTGATGATCGAGCAAACCGGCACTACCAAAGGATTGATCGATACCATGTACAAATACACCAAACAATTGAAATGAGAAAATTATATGGAACAGGCGTGGCACTTGTCACTCCTTTTGATGCGAAAAACAGAATTGATTTTACATCCCTCAAAAAACTTTTGGTTCATACTGCCAAAGGAGTGGACTATTATGTGGTGATGGGCACCACAGGAGAACCAGCAACTCTTACGAAAGAGGAAAAGAAAAGCGTGCTCAAATTTGTAAGAGCCAATAATCCAAAAAAATTACCAATCGTATATGGTATTGGTGGCAACAACACTCAACAGGTTGTAGAAGAAATAAATGATACGAACCTAAGAGGTGTTAGTGCTTTACTATCTGTAAGCCCGTACTACAACAAACCATCACAAGAAGGAATTTATCAGCATTTCATTGCCATAGCCAACGCGAGTCCTATTCCAATTATATTATATAACGTACCATCCAGAACCGCCTCCAACCTCACGGCCGAAACGACTCTGCGCCTTGCGCAACACAAAAATATTATTGGAATTAAGGAAGCCTCGGGCAACCTAGAACAGGGTATGAACATTGTTAAAGGCAAGCCAAAAGATTTTATGCTCATTTCGGGAGACGATATGCAAACCTTACCACTTTACGCTATTGGTGGCGTAGGTGTTATTTCAGTTCTGGCTAATGCTTTTCCTGTCATTTTCAAAAAGATAAAAGAGCATGCCTTTACAGGAAATTATTCCAAAGCACAAGCAGAGATATTCAAACTATTAGAAATCAACGGTCCGATGTATGAGGAAGGTAATCCAGTAGGGTTAAAGCACCTACTTAAACTTTTGAATATTGGCAATGGCCGATTAAGGTTACCGTTAGTAACAGCTTCTGATTTTCTTCAAAAGAAGATAGCAAGGATTCTAAAGGCTATTAGATAATTCTTTTCTAGTCTCTGCAGGCGTAAGACGTATTTGGATCCTGTTCAAATACGTCTATTACTTTTTAAGCTAAAAACCAAAATATTATAGTGAGCAAATCTTACTTATAAATGGGATGTAGGAGAGCAAATTTGTCAAACACGCACCCGTTTTTATTTTCGTTTAGAACACCGCATATTTAAGATTCGATTGCAAATCTTTTTTTACCAACCATGTAATTTTAATTAATAATTCCATACTATTGTTATTGCAATCGTAAGTTAACACAATCGTAAATCTAACCCATCTAGCAATGAAAAAAATTTTACAAACCATGTTGTTACTGCTTATTACAGCAGGAGCATTTGCGCAAGATCGAGCCATTACTGGCACAATTACAGACAAAACAGCCAACGCACCGATGCCCGGTGTAAATGTCAGTATTAAAGGGACATCCACGGGAACCATAACCGATGGCAATGGTCAGTTTAAGTTGAATGCCCCTGCCTCGGCAACCACCATCATCTTCTCTTTTATTGGTTTTACCTCTCAAGAAGTTGCTATCCCTCAATCGGGCACTGTTGAGGTAGCCTTAGAAGAGTCTTCAAGCGCGCTCGAAGAAGTAGTTGTTACCATCGGTCGTGGTACACAACGTACAATTATTGACACGCCCGTTCCTGTTGACAATTTTACCAACAAAGACTTAGCTACAACCGGGCAATTTACTTTTGACAAAGCCCTTCAATACAGGGTTCCTTCTTTCAATACGGTAAACACGCCTGTAAATGATGCCTCTACTCTCTTGGATCCCTACGAAATCAGGAACCTTGGACCTAGCCGTTTATTAGTGTTGATCAATGGTAAGAGGAAGAATCTTAGCTCATTATTATATGTACAGTTTGCTCCCGGTCGAGGCGAAACAGGTGCGGATCTTTCTGGCATCCCAACGGACGCCATTAAGCGAGTAGAAATTTTGCGCGATGGAGCTTCCGCTCAATATGGCTCCGATGCAATTGCGGGGGTTATGAACGTGATCTTAAAAGATAGATTTGAATATGGTTCATTGAACATCACCTCAGGCGTAACTGGCAAAGGAGATGGAGGGACGTATGGTTTATCCTTTAACAATGGTAGTAATATTGGCAAAACGGGTTTTATCAATTATACATTAGCGGTTAATCAGACAGATAACGCTGTACGCTCTGGCATAATTGATGTACCTACTGAAATTGCAACCTTTGGGGGTCCAGGAGGCACTGCTGGTAATCCTGAAATTGTTAACTTTTTAAAGATTAACCCAACTGGAGGAAACATCAATGGTACCGGTGCAACTTCTGCTTTTAAGTTCGTTTACAACATGGGAATCCCCGTTGGGGAACATGGCCTCGTGTATAGCAATGCCTCTTATGTTGCCAAAAAAGTATTAAGTAATGCCAACTATAGAACACCTTATTGGAGGATAGATCATGGATTACTCCATACCCCAATACTAGGCGCTCCCGACTATACTACAGGAGCGGGAGATCCTGGCTCGTCTATTCAGAATGAGTATTTGGCCGATAAAGCTGCTGGAGTATATCAAGGGTATGTTGGTTATATGCCGACTTTTGAAGGGGATCTGACAGACTATAATGCAACTTTAGGATTTAAAGATGTTACTACTAATGGATGGAGATCTGATGCAAGTATAACCATCGGAGGCAACCAGCAATTATATACTGTAAACAATACAGTCAATCGATCATCACAAAAAAATAGCCCTACCTCCTTTAAGCCAGGAGGATATAACTTCAGCCATGTGGTAGGTAACTTTGATGCGAGCAAAGCGTTAAGCAATAATTTCAATATT
>JAYVPS010000284.1:0-12550 GCA_043757225.1 Cytophagales bacterium
ATTGACAAAAAATAAATGAAGCAACCTACTTTAGTTAAGGATAGAAATCCAGTAAAAGAAGCAGAGGCAATCCGATCTCTTATTGAGAAGGTAGTGGAAAATGGCGGGGCATTTTCACTCTGGCGAATGCCTGATTCTACGGAAAAAGTATTGTTGATTTGCACTAGCGGAACTACCGAAGTTGAAGAAGTAAGCTTAGAAGAATCAGTGACAGGGTTTGTATTTGCCCCTTTTAATCCTGCTAAAAAGAAAATATTTCTAAAGGCCGATCTCATCTACCGTTTTCGCGATGGGCAACTGGCAGAAGGCTCAGAATTCTATGAACCCTTTTTGGGCCCTACTTCCATTCCGGAAAATTCAGATGAAAAAAGAAAAATTAAATTCCATACCCGTCAACCGGAATCTCAGTTACCGAACGATTACAAACAATTAGTAGAGCTTAGTGTAAGGCAAATTGAAGAAGGAGTCTTTGAAAAGATTGTTCCTTCACGTTTTAGAGACATTGAACTCCCGCAAACCTTTGATATGATAAAAGCCTTTGAATTGTTGGATACAAGGCATCCGCAAGCATTGATCTCGTTAGTTTCTTCGCCTCTCAGTGGCACATGGCTAGGGGCAACTCCCGAATTACTCGTGAGTATTGATAAAAATTTAAAATTTACAACCCATGCATTGGCAGGAACACTTCCCTACTCCCCTTCCATCGATTTAAAATCTGTTGCCTGGACACAAAAAGAAATTGAAGAGCAGGCATTGGTTTCACGCTACATTATTAACTGCTTCAAAAAAATCAGAGTTCGTGAATATACAGAACAAGGTCCAAAGACAGTGGTGGCGGGGAACGTCATGCATCTAAAAACAGATTATGCAATTGACATGAACGAGGTAAACTTTCCTCAACTTGGCTCTGTGATGTTGAAGCTCCTCCATCCCACCTCTGCAGTTTGTGGAATGCCATTGGCTGTTTCGCTCGAGTTCTTAGAAAAACACGAAGGCTACGATCGAGAATTTTACAGTGGCTTTCTGGGGCCGGTAAATTTTGAAAACGAAAGTCGCATTTTCGTCAACCTAAGATGTATGCAGCTATTTGATAATAGTGTAAGACTCTATGCCGGTGCAGGCGTTACTCAAGATTCTGTTCCTGAAAAGGAATGGGAAGAGACTGAAATAAAGATGCGGAATTTACTAGATGTACTTTCTGAAAAATAAATACAAACCAAAATATTAAATCCCCTGTCTCGCCTACAATCCATCTACGACATTGCTGAAGTTTGCGCCAAGCATGGAATCAATCAGGCTATCCTGTGCCCTGGTTCTCGATGTGCGCCACTTACTCTGGCTTTTACTTCGCATTCCGAAATAAATACAAGATCAATTAGCGATGAGCGAAGTGCCGCATTTATTGGATTAGGAATTGCCCAACAAACGCAATTGCCAACGGTTTTAGTTTGCACCTCAGGCTCGGCTGCATACAATTTTGCCCCCGCTGTGGCGGAAGCTTTTTTTCAACAAATACCGTTAATCATCTTCACGGCAGATCGACCCTCTGAATGGATTGATCAGCTGGATGGACAAACCATTCGACAGCAAAATATTTTTGGAGCACACGCAAAGAAATCCTACCAACTACCAGAAGACTATAATCACGCTGATTCTAGTTGGCATATCACCAGGATAGTAAACGAGGCAGTTAACGTATCGAAAGAGTTTCCACAGGGCCCCGTCCACATCAACATTCCGTTGCGTGAACCTTTGTACCCCGCTAAAGGAGAAAAAATTTCGTTCACCAAAGCCGTGAGGATTCATATGGAAACACAAGTTGACTACCAGCTGAACCCTGTTCAAAAAAACGAACTTCATTCAACAATAAAAAAGTATTCCAAAATTTTACTGTTGGCAGGTCAAGGGGAACATAACGATGGTCTTCTCAAATTGGTTGAAAAATTTTGCAAAGTACATCACGCTGTTTTAGTAGGGGATATAATCTCCAACTTTCACTCAGCTTCAGCCAACATTCGGTATGCCGATATCTTCCTCGGGCAGTGTGGGGAATCTGTTCAAAACTCACTAACGCCTGAATTACTGATTACCTTTGGAAAATCGATAATCTCAAAAAACGCAAAACTATTTCTGCGTAAGCACAAGCCTTTGGAACATTGGCATATCCAACCTGCGAGTAAAGTGGCCGATACTTTTCAAGCATTAACACAAATTATAAAATCAAGCCCTAAGACTTTCTTTGATGAGTTGGGTTTGATTGAAAAATCCAAAGACTTTCAATCGCAAAAAAAAGAAAACTTCTTGCGCATATGGGAAGCTGAAGAGCATAGAACGATTCGTTCGGCTCGATTGTATTTTGAAAAGCCTGCTTTCAATGAGTTCGCATTGATCAACGAAATCATTAAATCACTTCCCCTGCGCTGTAACCTCCACCTAGCCAACAGCATGGCAGTGCGCTATGCAAATATGATCGGGTTAGAAGCCGGTAAAAATGGCGTTCATGTATTTTGCAATCGCGGTACCAGCGGTATTGATGGGTGCACGAGTACCTCTGTGGGTCACGCCTTAAGCAGCGACATTCCTAATATTCTGATCACCGGAGATCTGGCATTTTTTTACGACCGAAATGCGTTTTGGCACAATTACCCAATCCCTAACTTGCACATCATTGTGATTAATAACCACGGTGGAATTATCTTTAAGATGATCGATGGCCCTGCTGATCTGCCAGAGTCAGAAGAATATTTTGTTACCAAACAAAAGCTATCGGCCAAGAATCTGGCCGAAGAATTTAACTTCGATTTCATTCTCCTTGACTCTGTAAAAAAAATAAAGAATAGTCTAAGAGGCTTTTTTGACTTTGCAGGAAAAACAAAAATTTTAGAAATAGAAAGTAATCAAAAAGAAGCAAAAGAATCATTCGATCAATTTAAAACACAAATCAAAAAAGGATATGACACTTAAGTACGACTGGAAAACGGTTAAGGAATACAAAGAAATTTTATTTCATAAATACAATGGCATTGCGCGAATCAGCATTAACCGACCGAAGGTACACAATGCATTTACTCCATTGACAGTAACCGAAATGATTGATGCCATGAACCTTTGTCGTGAAGATCAAGAGGTGGGCGTAATTATTTTAACAGGCGAAGGAGGCAAAGCATTTTGCAGCGGAGGAGATCAGAGTATAAGGGGTCATGGAGGGTATGTAGGCCAAGATACTGTTCCTCGTCTAAATGTTCTCGATCTCCAAAAAATAATCCGATCCATTTCAAAACCTGTAATTGCTGCTGTGGCTGGCTGGGCGATTGGTGGCGGCCATGTATTGCACGTGGTTTGTGATCTTACCATCGCTGCGGAGAACGCACGCTTTGGACAAACAGGCCCGGTCGTTGGAAGTTTTGATGGAGGTTTTGGTGCTTCTTACTTGGCACGCATTGTGGGACAAAAAAAAGCGAGAGAGATTTGGTATTTGTGTGATCAATATGATGCTAAGGAGGCACTTGAAATGGGACTCGTAAACAAAGTAGTGCCGTTGGAAAAATTGGAAGAAACTTATGTTGAATGGGCTTATAAAATTCTTAAGAAAAGCCCGCTAGCCATACGAATGTTGAAGTGTTCGTTTAATGCGGAGTTGGACGGGCAGGCTGGCATTCAAGAGTTAGCAGGCAACGCTACACTCCTTTACTATTTAAGTGATGAAGCTAAAGAAGGCAAGAATGCTTTTTTGGAAAAGCGTGAACCTGATTTTTCAAAGTTTCCGAGGTTTCCTTAATCTAGTTACATAAAGGTGTAAACTTCAGGCAACAGGCACGCACCGTGTAACTTGATTCAATAACAAATTCAAATAAGTGAAAACTACTCTTCTGATATCTCTTGTCCTAATTTTCTATTCAACCTCTGCCCAAAAAACAAAAGAGCCTGACAAAATGAAATTCACCGCCATTCGATTAAAGCCACATCAAGATTTAAAGAAAGAATTAATGGCTTATGCAGAAAAAAATAAAATTGTGGCTGGGTTTATTGCCACTTGCGTGGGAAGTTTAGAACAGGTCAACTTGCGTTATGCCAATCAACCCAATGGCACTTTGCTAAAAGGCCATTTTGAAATATTATCCGTGAGTGGTACACTTTCTACTACTTCTGCGCATCTCCATCTTTCTGTTGCCGATAGTACAGGCAAGACAATTGGTGGTCATTTGTTGGACAGCAATCTAATCTATACAACGGCAGAAATTGTGATTGGGGAATTGCTCGATATTGAATTTACTCAGGCGTTAGATTCGGCTTATGGGTATCAAGAGTTGGTGATTAAGGCGAAGAAGAGATAATTATTTTACGTGCCTTCCTTATATTAATAAAATTTTCCACGCCTTCTCCACTTCACCGTTGGCCAATGCGATTTTCGCCATGGCGTGTCGCTCATTCTCATTTAACCCAGATAAAGTTGAGTTTTCGCTTTTGAATTGTTGAAGCAATTCATAGGAAGGAATCATTTCAATATTTGCTAATCTCCCCAAATCATTTCCTGTAAAGACACTACTATTTTTTATAGAAAGCGGAAGCTGATCAAATCCAATTCCTATTTTAACATTGGGCTTGGGTACTTCAAAAATATTTTCACCCGCAGCGCGGCAATAGTAATCGTTGCCCATACGTGCAACGGAATCAACTTTCCATGGATCAATTTTTCCATCATCATCAAAAATTGAATCGTTGAAGTGAGCTAACAAAATTCCGCAGACCACTAAGTTGCCAGCTCCATTTTGATCCCCTAACGGAATCACTTGCTTTACTGTGCATTCAAACGAAACAAGTGACTCAGCCACACGCGGTGGTTTTACTTTTACCGAAACTGCCTCAGTAAACCCGGCTTTACCAAATTCATTAACACCTTTGACAAATTCACAGCTTGCCAACGAAGTCTGCTCCACCATTGAATAATTCACCATGTTAATGACAACCTCCGGTACTTCAAGAACATTTTCAAGCGTATGCTTGGTGGTATTATCACGCACCCTTCGCGAAGGAGAAAAAACCAGTATGGGTGGATTCATGCTGAACATATTGAAAAAACTGAACGGACTTAAATTTACGTTTCCTTCTTTGTCGATGGAACTGACAAAAGCTATGGGCCTGGGTGAAACGGTAGATTGTAAATAACCCTGAAGTTTTGGAATCGGTATTTGTTTAGGATCAATAGTCATTATTTTCTTTGAATTGAAAGACAGAACCTTACAATCACCGCTACCCCCACTACCAATGATACAGTCACCATTGTCCCTCGAAAAAGTTTTAAGTAACTATACTTGAAAGCCATAATCCAATCTCATGCCTTTGCATACGTCTACTTTGATTTATGTTGCAGGTAATACCTTCCCTTTACATTCCCCAAACCCAATGCGAACTCCATCTTTCTCCGCATTGGCTCTCATGATCACCGTGTCACCATCTGCAATGAATTTTCTTTCTGTACCATCGGCCAAATGCAATGGACGCTGTCCATTCCAAGAAAGTTCTAACATTGAGCCAAACGATCCTGGCGAAGGACCACTGATAGTACCGGAAGCATACAAATCTCCGTTTTGAATGTTGCAGCCGTTGACCGTGTGGTGCGCTAATTGTTGGTTCACATTCCAATACAAATATTTAACATTTGATCGACAAACACTTGTAGCTTCCGATTTTTCTGGCTGAATCAATACTTCTAAGGATATATCAAAATTCTTTTCACCGGAAGTAGCCAGATAAGGAAGCACATGAGGAAATTGTTCTGGCCCTAGCACTCGAAAAGGCTCCAGTGCATCCATCGTTACAATCCAAGGTGACATAGTGGATCCAAAATTCTTTCCAAGGAAAGGACCCAGTGGCACATACTCCCAATTTTGAATATCCCGTGCACTCCAATCATTGAACAGTACAAAGCCAAAAATATGGTCTTCCGTTTCCTTGATAGAAATCGATGTCCCCAACTTAGTTTCGCCACAAGTAATAAATGCCATCTCCAATTCGAAATCTAATTTGTTGGTAGGGCAAAAGATTGGTAACTCGGTGTCAGGTGGCTTCATTTGTCCTTTTGGTCTGCGAATGGGCGTGTCTGAAACAACGATAGAAGAAGCTCTACCATGATATCCCACGGGAAGATGTTTCCAATTCGGCAAGAGTGCATTCTTAGGATCGCGAAACATGGTGCCCACATTCGTAGCATGCTCTTCGCTGCTATAAAAGTCTGTATAGTTGCCAATACTTACCGGCAGTTGCATTTGAACCTCGGTCATTGGTATCAGCGCGATCTCACAGGCCGCACGGTTCGATTTCAGTTCATTATTATCTGCACGCAGCAATTCAGAAATTCGTTGTCGTACCTCACGTCCCTTTTTCTTGCCCAAGCTTAAAAAATCATTCAGGTATTTTTGATTGAAAATACCCACTGGCAAATTCAACCCATCGAGGAAGCCATTCTCGTGCAAGTACACCAGATCAAGCACATGGTTGCCAATTGCAACGCCCGCCACCGAGCTGAGGTATCTCGTCTTAAAAATTCCAAAAGGAAGATTTTGAATGGGGAAATCGCAATGAGTAGGTACTTCCACCCACGACTTCAACTTAGGATTATTCGCTTCGATCATATTAAATGGACACGATTAAGGTGCTAAGTTACTTCCTTTCTTGAAAAAAACTTACTGCTATTTAACCCCATTATATCAGGCTACTCTAAGACTTCTACTTCGTAAAATATCCTAACACACAATTTTAGAAGTTGTTGACGTTGTAAGCCTTGATTATTTTTTACTAGATTCTTTGTATCAAAGTATAGAAGTTATAATATTTCCGGAATTACACTCATCATAAAATCTTTGCCAGATTACATACCATGGTGTTCATCTATGAGAGAACAGTGATCGATTGTGGGAATAACAATTGTTTTAAGATTAATTAACATTACTAGTGAAACTTTAACCTTAGTGTCATCGTCTCATAACTAAAAAACAAAAATAGTTATGAAAAAAATTAATCTACTTTTCCTTGCAGTGCTTTTCAGTGTGAAGGCATTTGCTAACATAACTGATGAAGTTCCTTCATCAGCTTCAGGATTTACAATTGTAAACCTCAACCACTCCAGCATTTTTAAAGTGATTTACAAGGCTGCAGAAAAAAGTAACGTTAAGCTCTCCATCCTTGACAACAAGGGCTTACTTATATTTCAAGAGACGATGCGACAAACTAATGGTTTTGTACGTCCGTACAATTTTGTGAATATGGGCGTAGGGGAATATGTTATTGAATTGGAAAGTGGAAATTCCAAAAGGGCAGAAAAAATTACTTATTCAACTGGTAAAATTGAGAGAACAGGAAAAGTAGTAAATATCAATAAATTGGCTGGCCAAGAGAATAAATTTGTAGTGGCTCTGTCTATGCCCTTACAAGACATTGTTACTATTAACATTTTTGATGAAGCTCATGAGCTGATCCATTCCGAAACTCATAGAGTTCAAGGTGAATTCGGGCAAGTTTACAATTTGAAAAAGTTAAAATCATTCACAATAGAAATCTCGGATAGCAGCGGCCTGGTAAAGACGGTTAAATACTAACCTTCATTAGTAGGTTGGAAAGCCCTTCATTACGAATGGGCTTTTTTGTTTTTACACAGTGCAATCGATGACGTAACTAGCTATTCTCTCAATCCCCAATTTGATTCAATAAAAGAGGTTTATTGATCGCTCTACCTTCTTTTAGTGGTTGAATATTCCGCAAACGATTTTATAGATTAAAAATCAAGTTTACTTACAAGTTTGAATCCTTTCTATTTTTGTCCTCTACATTTGCATCAATAAAAATGAAAACAATAAAACAACAACAATTATGAAAACAAAAACAAGTTTCTTGTTTGCAGTGGCATTGATGGTAGCAGGTTCTGTGTTTGCTAATGATGGCAGTACTCAGATGGTAGTAGTTAACGGTACGGATGCGAGCATTATTAAAGTAATTTACAAAAGCGAGACTTCTGAAAATGTAAGGATGAAGATTTACAATGAGGTTGGTAGTGTGGTTTATGCTCATACCATTAAAGTTGTCAATGGCTTTATGCTTCCTATTAATTTAGCTAATTTAGCTTTTGGTGAGTACACGATTGAGATTGCTGGCAAGAGTGGAGTGCAGTCTCAGAAAATTAAGTACGGTGTTGAGGTTGCCCAAGCGAGAGCAAATTCAGTATTGAAAACTGTGAACGTATCTAAAGTAGCTGATCAGAATAAATACATTATGTCCATCATCAACGAAGGAAGTCAGTGGATTAATGTAAAGATTTTTGATGGTTCTGATACGCTGATTCATTCTGAAAGCAGGATGATCAAAGGAAACAATGCTTTGGTTTATACCCTTGAACAAATTGTTGGAACCCCTACTTTTGAAGTAACTGATAAAACAGGAGTAACTCAGGTGATCAAGAAGTAGTTGGAAAAATTTTGTAAACTAAAAGCCCTCTGTCTTTACAACAGAGGGCTTTTCATTTTATTGATTGCTCAGGATTTCTATTTTTTTGCTTTCGCAAAATCTCCCGCCTTCACATAAGAGATCATTTCAGGCCTAATATGTTTTTTTATAGCCGCATTAATCTGTTCTACAGACAATGCATTCACAACCTTTTCATAATCCTCTACCCATTTGAGAGTGCGATTAATGAAAAGATAGTTGTTTAATGTTCCCGCAAGCGAATTATCCTGAGAGCGTGTAACTTGTTGCGCCTGAGTCCAGCCAGTTTTAGCAGCCGCTACTTCCTCGGCTGTAAACCCATCCGTTATTATTTTTTGAATTTCTTCTTTAAAGGCAGCTTCTAGTTTTGTAACATTCTCAGGGGCATAGATAGCATAAGCATTGAATGAGCCAACATTGTCTAGGGAGCCAGATGAAAATTGTGACCCCACTCCATAGCTAAGTCCTTCTTTTTGGCGAATGCGGGTGGCCAAACGAGAATTCAAAAAACCACCCCCAAGCATATAGTTGCCTAAGACCAAGGACGGATAGTCTGGGTTGTCATCACGCATTTCCATGTTAAGTCCGGCCAAGAAAAAGGCGTTGGCTTTATCTGGAGTTTCAATATTTTCATTGATGGCAGCTACAGGATTATACTTATTTACAATCCTAGTATAGGGCTGGGCGCTCTTCCAAGATCCAAAAAGTTCAGCAAGCAGAATTTTTATTTGAGGCTCATCAAAATCGCCAACAAAAGACATGGTGCTATTATTAGCTCCATATAAATCAGCATGGAATTTTTTGATGTCCTCCAATTTTAATGCCTTGATATTTGCAATATCCTCATCAAAAGAAGGAATATGCCTAGGATCGCTTTTTGGATAAGGGTTCATATGCTGCTGCATTTTAATGCTCGCGATAGCAGTTGGCTCGCTGCGCTGTGATTCAATACCAGCTATTTCCTCGTCCTTCAGTTTATCAAATTCATCAGCAGGAAAGTTTGCCTCTTTTATAACTTCTGCTGCCAGCTTCAAAACTTCAGGCAAGTTGGGTCGTATCGTTTCAATATTGACGAATACCTGCTGAGTGTTGGCAAATAGCTGAACATTTGCTTTCAACTTGTCAAATTCATCCTTGATCTGCTGGCGAGTATGTTTCGATGTTCCTTTATTAAGCATGCTAGCAGCAAACTCTAAAATATTTCCCTTGTTAGCGAGTGATTTTTCATCGCCAATGCGAAATGTCATCCGCACCTGAACGGACTCTCCTCGGGTTTTTTTGGAAAGCATCGCTACTTTGGCTCCATTGGCTAAAGTCGAACGCGAAGTACGGGTGTCAATATTAGCCGGGGCTGGATCGAACGTTTCTCCTGCCGCAATAGTTTGTGTGCCTTTGTAGTCTTTCACCAACGCATTAACATCGGGTGCATCCGGAATATCAGCACGATCCGGTTTTTCTGTTGGGATAAATGTGCCTACTGTACGATTGTCGGCTTTCAAATATTTAGCAGCAACACGTTTTACATCTAAAAGCGTAACGGCATTAATGCGGTCTCTTGAAATGAATAGCATGCGCCAGTCGCCCATGCCAATGTATTCACTTAGCTCCAGTCCAATTCTTTCAGAAGAATTAAATGAAAGTTCAATGCCTTTTATCAATTCGTTTTTGGCCCGATCTATTTCCTCTTTAGTAGGAAGATTTTGATTAAACTCATCAAATGTTTTTAACATAGCAGCCTTGGCATCATCCAACGATTTTTCCTTTAACACCTCAGCATAAGAAAGTAAAATTCCAGGATCTTGAAGTTGGAAATTGAATGCTCCAATGCCGCTTGCCTTTTTTGTATCCACTAATGATTTATACAAACGACCTGATGGTTCTGAACCAATGATTTGGGTTAATACTTCAATAGCGGCAAAATCGGTGTGGGTACCGGGAGGTAAATGGTAGCCTGTCATCACTAATTGAACATCACCAACACGTTTCAACGCTACTGAGCGCTCTCCGTCCTGAGTAGGCTCTTTGGTGTAGGTAGTTTGCAACAATCTTTCTGGCTTGGCTAAAGGACCAAACTTTTGGTTGATCATTTCCAATGTTTTGGCTTCATCGATTTTACCGGCCACCATCAACACTGCGTTGTCGGGCTGGTAGTTTTTTCTGTAAAAGGCTTGCAGTCGATCGATCGGTACATTTTCTATATCAGCTCTGGCGCCAATAGTAGATTTTCCGTAGTTGTGCCAATCAAAAGCGGTGGCCAATACGCGCTGCATTAATACACGAAAGGGTTGATTTTCTCCACTTTCAAATTCATTGCGTACCACCGTCATTTCACTATCCAAATCTTTTTTGGCTATATAGGAATTAACCATGCGATCTGATTCTAAGTCCAATGCCCAGTTAAGGTTTGCTTCCGTAGCGGCAAATGTTTCATAGTAATTGGTACGGTCAAGCCAAGTGGTACCATTTGGTCTCGCACCATGTTCTGTCAATTCTTGAGGGATGTTGGGGTGTTTGGGTGTACCCTTGAAAACCAGATGTTCTAACAAGTGAGCCATTCCGGTCTCACCATAATTTTCATGTTTGGAACCAACCAGATAAGTGATATTTACCGTAATAGTTTGTTTGGACTGATCGGGGAACATCAGCACTCGCAATCCATTGGAGAGTTTGTACTCGGTGATACCCTCTACGGTAGTCACTTTAACGGGTGGAGCAATCGCAGGCTTATCCTGCATTTTTGGAGTCTCCGGAGAGGAAGCTGCTTTTCCTTTTTTCTGTGCGAAAGAAGGAGAAAAGAGAACCACTAAAAATAATAGAATCAATGATTTTGAACGCATAGTTTCTTGGTTAAATTTTGGCCAATGTAACCGAATGTTATCGGCAAACCAACGGGGTTTTTCCCGTATTTGAATTAATTTTTATTCAGGTTGGTTCAGAATTTAAATTTTGGTTCATTTCAATGAATATTCAGCAAAAAAATAAATAGGGGGAAAACCCATGAGTTTTAAAGCGCAGGTACAAGAAAATACTTCGTTAACATTTGATGAGGCAAGAGCCCTAATGGCTGCGGCTGAATTTGAGAATAACTCTGTTTCTGAAATAATTACATTTGCTGATGCCCTATTCACAAACAATGGCGCAAGGACTGAGGGTTGGTTCGATGACTTTATTTATATCAGTGGTGGTTACCGCTGTGATAGTAGCTGTAGTTGCAGTGGCCGCTGGCGCTGCTATCGCAGTAGGAATTACAACCTATACTGCTGTAGCTACTTGGTTTGGCACTGCCGTTTTAGTTGGTAGAATTGCAGGAGGGTTATATGGGGCAATAGTAGGCTATAATCAAGTCATTAACGGCAATTCCTATGTTGATTTTAATTGGCAAAATCCCAACGGGGGTTTTATAGACTGGGACTGTGGTGGTAATCCAGAAGTATGGGGTTGCCCTTAATGAATTAAAAATAACGACTACTCTATGAAATATCTCATTTCTCTTTTTGTCTTGTTGGCTTCATTAACTTGTGCTGCACAAAAGGTTGCTATAAAAAGTGATACGCTTCATAAAAATGAGAAGGCCTTTCTAGGACTTAATAATGGTGTCTCAATTTTAACTTTTTCAGTAAGTGGCTGCATTTATTTAACAGATGATCTGTTTATATTTCACCCCAAACCGTTTCGAAAGAAAAGGGTTGAGAGTTTCAATCACATGGTAAAAGACCTCAGGCTCTCATATGATAGCATTATAGTTGCAGAAAAAGCTACTTTTTTTGGAGCGGGATTAAAAATAAAAACAAAGACAACTGAATATGTATTTAGCGGCAACAATATTAGATCAAGGACTACTGTTGCCTTAATCAATCGGTTAATGGCTGAGCATAAGGTCAAGTCATTTAGAAGTAAGCTATAAGTACCACTTTAAACAAAGCTGGTTTTCCACTAGCCAGCTTTGTTTATTTTTTCGCTTTTGTTACAGGAAAATAATCTCACTCTATGAAACTTGTCATTTCGCTATTTACCTCGTTCGCCTGGTTAACTTGTATTGCACAACAGGTTAATATAAAGCACGATACACTTTTTA
>JAYVPS010000285.1:0-12532 GCA_043757225.1 Cytophagales bacterium
CTTTGAAACACTTCACTGTCCCACATGACTAAACGTTGAACGAAGATATAAACTTATAGCTTACACTGAACCCCACCATTGCGCAAACATTTTGTTGTGTGTAGTGCTTTCTACTCCACACTTTATTCCTTGGGTATTCGGTCCGCCTTTATTTCTTCGGTTCTTCTCTCCCTTAAATTGTCAAACACTAAGCTGAGCACAATTAAAAATGGTAACGCCAACCAACCAGTAAAAACAAACTCTATTCCATTTTGTCCACCGTTGCCGTAACAAAGTACTTGTCCGTTTGTAAAAAACATAGCAAGTGTACATTGTATGAATGCATACTCAATAATATTAAATATTGTCAGCTTATCCGTTGTCAAATTGTAACCTTCCATTAGTCTTTTGTTCATTAGTCGAACGAAAATAAAAGGCGCTATCACCGCGCCAATAATCGTTAGAGTCCAAATGATAGTCCAAGATTTTGAACACTCAATTCCCAAGAGTCCGATTCCCATTTGCAGTCCTACTATTGCCACAGCCGTAAACCCAGGAATAAACAGTCCCGCGATACAAAACTTTAATGTCGGAGTTATAAAATTGTATTTCTTTTTCGTGGTCATCTCTTAATTGAAAGCATTACACACAACGTTTGTGTTTATGACGGCTGCGGTTTTCGAAGCTGCGTCTTGTCCCACGTGCCGAAACGAAATATAAAAACTAAATTTCAAATTACCACTTCCCCCGCAGCTGGCATAAACACTTTGTTGTGCGCTGATAATTTTTACACCAGTCTATTATTTTATTTGTTTTTTAATCAGTCTAAAAAGTTTATAAGAGGTCAGGTTGTGATTGTGGTCGTAGAATAGACTCTTCTTGTCTGTCAATTCGCTGTCTGTAAACCCTAAATATTTGAACTTGTCACCGAGTTGAAGAAGGATTTCATAATTTGGTTCATGAACGATTACATTTCCTGATATACGAAACTCGTCACCGTCTTCCACCACGCCATATGTTACACTCATAAAGAATTCGTCAGCCATCTTTGAAAAATTGCCCGATATGAATTTAATCACCTTTGAGTTTGTTGCGGATTGTCCCCCTTCACATTTGCCATTCACTTTCTTTAATAAATATTTTCCTTGCCTTTTCCAGAAAAAATAACTGTAAACGGGATCGATAGTCGAACAAGAATCGATACCCACCTGAACAGTTCCAGGGTAACTTACTGAATAAACCAAAATGGTGTCCACGCCACTCTTTAATAGATTGTCAAAAGTCGTCCTTGTCTGCGTGTGAATGTCAAACCTGAATAAAGAGTCCTTGTTAACCGGCTTTTGAGATTTCGTCAAAGCAATCAGAATTTCATCTCTTGTCATTTGTCGTTGACAAAATGAAGTCACCGTGGTCAGAACTATTAATAAAACTGTGTTAAGGGTTACTCCAAACTTCATAAAATTATTTGCGCACAACGTCTGTGCTTATGCAGTGGCGGGAATAGGAGGGCTTAAAAATGTAGCGCAGCGAAATGTTAAGCCCGACCTGCTCAGCACTGTCCCCGACACTGAACGTTTGAGCGAAGATAACTCTTTCAACTTAAACTACACCCCGCTATTGCATAAGCATTTTGTTATGCTTAGTGCCGCGCTTACACCGTACTTAACCACACGGATGCCAGAGCTTAGGTTTGCGTGTTGGCAAGTGCGGCACTGGCATTGGTGTGGTTGTTCGAAGACGTCCCACTCCACAGTTTAAAAATTTCACACAATTAACGATTCCTTTATTTCTTCTGTCGACAAATTCTTATCGTATTTGTGAGTCAATATTACTTTGAAATTATTTTCACCTTCTTTAATGTCCTCAATATTTATTTCGGCTTGAATCATGTTGCCGGTAAATGCTGATTGAAATACTAATTCATGACCGTTGAACTCTCCGGAAATTTTGCAGTCGTGAGGAAGTCTGTTCTCCACGAAAATGTAATATCCTTTCCCATTAAATTCTTTCAAGTAGACAACCGAGCTTGGCATATGAGGGTATTTAGGGTCAACATTGTTTTCAAAGCCCTTGGTAAAGACATTTACTTTGTCATCCATATAACCGTAGATTTAGATTTGTTGATTATTGACAATATTTTTTTATTGCATCATACGCTAGGTCAAGACCTAATTCCCCAGCTTTACTAAGATCATCACATCCATTTTTTTTTCGACCCAACTTAATAACTAAAAGGCCTCTCCGAAAATAAGATTGAGCGTCCTTTGGATCAATCTCGATAGCTTTCGAATAATCGGCTAATGCCCCTTGAAGGTCATTAATATAGTTCTTAGATAGCCCTCTATTGAAATATGCTTGTGCATCGGTGGGATTGATTCGAATGGCCGCGGTAAAGTCAGCAATTGCCCCTCGAAAGTCTTGGAGATTTGCTTTCGAATAACCTCTGGCAGAGTATGCCGATCCATTTTTTGTGTCTATTTCAATTGCCTTTGTGTAGTCAGAGATAGCACCAGCATAGTTTTCGAGAGATGCCTTTGCCATTCCCCGTGGTTGATAGGCTTTACCAAAGCCAAGCTCTATCGCTTTCGTATAATCTCTGATAGCTCCCTCATAATCATTTGAAAAAAAAGATATGATCGAACCTCTTTTGTAATAAACTTCAGCGCGATTCGGATCGATTTCGAGGGCTTTTGTCCAATCCTCAATTGCACCCTTGTAATCATCGAATCCAAGTCTTTTTTCTGCTCTGTAGCAATAGGCGTTCACAGTAAAAAAGGAATATTCATAATTTGGATCAAGTTCAATGGCTTTTGTGAAATCTTGAATGGCTTCTTGATAGTTATCGTTATCATCATTTGCTCTACCTCGGAAGTAATAAGAAAATCCGTCAAGTGGATTAATTTCAATTGCTTTTGTAAGATCTTCGATAGCCTCTTTATAATTTCCAAGTGAAGCATATGCTACACCTCGACCTTGAAATGCAACGTCACTTTTAGGGTCAAAGTTAATCGCAAATGTGAAGTCCTTTATAGCAGTTTCGTAATTATGGTTTAGAATATCGTTTTGACCGTCAACAATATGATTTGATGCATCTATTTTTTTTATTTCATTGTTATACTTATTAATGTTAAGTATACGTGATGTCGAGTCGCTTTTCTTGTGCTCAGTTGTTAGTTCCTTCTTCAATCTTTCAATTTCCTTCGCGGCAGTTGTTAATTGCTCTTTCGTCTTCTCCAGTTCCTTTATCTTTTGCCTATCATTACTCAATTGTTTAAGTGATGTTTCTAATTCTTTTCGATCAACTGTGATGGATGCCTTCATCCAAAATTCCGCTCCATTCCACTTTTCTTCTAATATTTTAAGTTTTGTAATTCCCGCGCTAATTGTTGAAATATTTTCAGTAAAGTTTTGAGCAAACTTTCCATCCACATCAGTTGTCTTTAGGATGCTTTCGCTTTCAACATATATTCCAATTTCATTTAAAAGCATTGAACGTAACTGATTAGAGGCAATAATACGGCATGAATATTTGCTGTCCATTTCGCCAGCCTTGTAAGAAAATTCTTTAACAAAAATTTGTTCTTGTGCCACAAGTGCCTCATTTTCAAAGATGAGGAGTGTAAAGAGTAAAAAGAATCTCATGGTAAGTGCTGCCTGGTGTTGTTAAATGTTTGCAAGTCTCTCTTGATAGTCTCCGTTCGTATAAATTCTATCGCGAATTTTATCACCGTCTTTGTCGTCATTTTCTGATTCCTTGTCCATGTAAAGAACAACACTCTTAGTTGTCCCAAATACCCGATTGGTTTCTTTCTCAAAAAATTTAATCATAAAATCTATGTCCTCTGTCTCATTGAATGTTTCTTCGAGTCCGTTAGTTCCCACTCGCTGTCCGATTGATGTTACTGCATATACGGTCATATATAATATTTTAAAATTTTCCCTTCACTTTGGCTCTTTTGCTTGCTTTGGTGTCGCGTGGGTTTGAGCGGCAAGCAAAAGTGCCAATGTTCGAAGCACCGAATCTGTCCCGCGGCATTGTGCATAACGTTTGTGTTTATGCAGTGCGGGGGAATAGGAGGGCTTAGCAATGAAGCGTAGCGGAATGCTAAGACCGACCTGCTCCGAACTGTCCCATGTTACTGAACGAAATTAAGAAATTACTTTTAATACCTACACTGAACCCCCGCATTGCATAAACATTTTGTTAGCGCCCGTTTTCACTAATTCTTAATATTGTATGTTATAAAGGTCATTACTCCTCTGTCAACTGAAATTTGTCTTGAGTCAATAGTCTGAATTGTCTGTCCCGAAAATAGTTGTTCAAATTGTCGGTAAGTCATTTCATCTTCTTCCTTCCTAGATGTCGGCAGTAAAGTACAACCCAGCCCATTCAATTCTTTTCAACGTTTTTAAAGAATCTATTAATCGCTTCTGCAACTCTTTCTGGTTGGTCAATCATTGTCATATGTGCGGCATTACTGATAATTTCAACATTTGCATTTTTTGACAATTTCTGATATTTGTACATGGTTTCAGGTCTTGCCTCATCATATTCGCCAGTCACAAAAAGAATAGGTTCCTTAATTTTATCTAAATCAACTGTCCTATCGAAATTTAAAAGAGTCCCTGTTGCAGTAAACTCGGTAGGTCCCCACATATAGTTGTAAATCGAATCATTGTTACCTCCGACATTTTCACAGGAAGCTGATTTATATGGCCACTGTTTTCGAACCAGATGCCTTGCATAAAAGGAATCAGTTGCGGCCAGATAAGCTGGTGCCATGTAATTTTTTAAAGTTTCATACTTGTTAATGGTGTCTTGAATGCCTATGGGCAACTGAGACAATAACGATTTGGCATCAGCAATCCAATCTGGCGTACTAATCATCGGGCTGGAAAAAATTACTGATTTTATTCCTTTGGGCTTTTTGGTAACCAAGTATTCAATCAAGAATGTGCTTCCACAAGAATGTCCGAGTAGGTGCAATTCATTTAAATTTAGTGCTTTTCTTAAATGGTCAATTTCGTTTACAAAGCGTTCAGTTTTCCATAAAGTGTTATCTGTTGGTCTGTCGGAATTGCCTGACCCCAGTTGGTCATAAAAAATGATAGGCCTATCCGTTGCTAAAAGAGAAAATCCAGGAATCGTTCCACAACTTCTACCTCCGGGCCCGCCATGAAGTATCAATAAGGGAGTACCTTTCTTTGCTTTGCCTACAATTTTATACCAAATATTACCACCCTCAACCGCAACGTACCCTTCTTCTTTAATTTCTTGTTTACATGACCAAAGTATCGTTAAGAACAATACGCTTAATGCTAGACCCAATTGTTTGATATTTTTCGCTCTAAAGTATGTCATGGTTGAAGCATTTAAGATTTTTTTAATTATAACTGAAACTTAGATAAAATGGGCGCTAACGTTTGTATAGGCGCAACCAGTTGCGCCTATACCCCCTAAAACGGGGAGATATACGCAACTCCGTTGCGTATATCTCCCAATTAGCCTCAGGTTTATTCTATTCAATGTTAGCTATTCAATTGTGAATATCCAATTTGTAAAAGCAGAAACCCTGTAGTAGGCTCTAGCCAAGGGAAGTAGCAGCGGGTAGCCCGGCTTGAGTTAATGCTTTGGAGTGGGGAAGGAGTGGGCGCAGATAAATTATTAGATGTTACAGGATGCTGCTCCATTCTTACTGTACTACAGTTTTGCTAGGGTGACTTAATCATGCGCAAGCGGGCAAGGGATTGCAGCCCCGCCCAAAAGCGGGGTAGACTGAAAGCCCGAAGTGTGTCGAGCGTGTGTGGACGGACTTGGAGCGCAAAGCCCGGTGGCCTTTCCCGATGCGCTAGCAATCGGGATTGGCCATGCCCCAAAATCACAAAACTGTAGTACACTCTTCTTACTACTCAGGACTCACTACTCAATACTATTTCTTATTTTTGCCAATATTTTTTTATGACTACCGAACAATTAAAGGACTTAAAAGCCCGTGTTGCCGCCCTCAGGCGGTATCTTTGACTACGATCGTAAACTGGTGGAAGTTCAGGACGAAGAACGCATTACCCACCAGGCTGATTTTTGGAACAAACCCAAAGACGCAGAAGTGATTCTCAAGAACCTGCGCGCCAAAAAAATATGGACAGATGCGTATGAATCAGTCAGCAAGCAAGTAGACGACTTGGATGTGCTTAATGAATTTCACGTAGCCGGGGATGTGAGTGAAGAGGAGTTGGACAAAGACTTTGTGAAAACAGCGAAGTCGGTAGAGGAGTTGGAGTTTAAAAAAATGTTGAGCCACGAGGAAGATCAGCTTAGCGCGGTGATGGAGATAAACCCCGGTGCTGGTGGCACAGAGAGCAATGACTGGGCAGAGATGCTTAACCGCATGTACATTATGTGGGGCGAGAAGAGTGGCTACAAAGTTTCTCAGATTGATTATCAATCGGGCGAGGTGGCTGGAATAAAATCGGCTACGTTGGAAATTGAAGGCCCTTTTGCCTATGGAAAGTTAAAATCAGAAATTGGCGTTCATCGGTTAGTTCGCATTTCTCCGTTTGATTCCAATCAGCGCAGGCATACTTCATTCGCTTCAATTTTTGTTTATCCCAAAGTTGATGACACTATTCAAATTGAAGTGAACCCCGCTGATGTGGAAATTCAGACATCACGCTCGGGTGGAGCAGGAGGGCAGAACGTAAATAAGGTAGAAACCAAAGTGCAACTCACACACAAACCAACGGGCATAGTGATTGTGTGTCAGGTAGAGCGTTCACAACATGCTAACCGTGAGCGTGCCATGCAAATGTTGAAATCAAAACTTTATCAGCGTGAAATTGAAAGGCGCAATGCTGCCCGCGATAAAGTTGAGGCCGGTAAAATGAGAATTGATTTTGGCTCGCAGATTCGCAACTATGTGTTGCACCCTTACAAGTTGGTGAAAGACGCACGCACCGGAGTTGAAAGTCATGATGCACAAGGTGTATTGGATGGTGACCTGGATGATTTTATCAAAGCCTATTTGTTGGAAGACCAGGAAGCTGCCACGAAGCCAGCATGACAGCCAGCCTACCGGATAAAATTTATACGCGTCAATTTTGGTTGCTTTGTGTAAGCACGGTGCTGTTCTTCGCTAGCTTTAACATGATCATTCCTGAGCTGCCAGATTATTTAACAAAACTTGGCGGGGCAGATTACAAAGGATTAATCATATCGTTGTTCACAATTACAGCTATGTTGTCGCGGCCATTCAGTGGCAAGCTAACCGATCGGCTGGGACGAAAGCCGGTGGTGATTTTTGGGGCGGTGATATGTGTGATCTGTAGTTTTTTGTATCCTATCCTTACTTCATTGACCGGATTTTTTCTTTTGCGATTGCTGCACGGGTTCTCGACAGGATTTTCGCCCACTGGTGTTTCCGCTTACATCACAGATATTATTCCGGCAAACAAAAGGGGCGAAGCAATGGGCATCGTGGGAACGGCCGGTGCTGTTGGCATGGCTGGTGGACCAGCATTAGGGGGTTCGGTAGCAAACATCTTTGGCTTAGATACAATGTTTTATCTGTCGTCTTTTTTTGCATTTGTCTCAATCATCATTTTCACGCAAGTGAAAGAGACGCTGACAGAGCGCCACGAAATTTCTTTTCGCGTATTAAAAGTTTCTCGTAAAGATTTGTACGAGCCGTTGGTATTCGGCCCTTGTTTGGTAATGGGCTTAACAGCTTTTGCTTACGGTACCATCTTTACCATGCTGCCAGATTTGGGTCAGTTCTTTGGAATCAAAAATAAAGGATTGCTCTTCGTTTTTTTGACAGTGGCTTCGTTGCTGGTAAGATTGCTTTCAGGGAAAGCCTCTGATATTTATGGACGGGTGCCCATCTTGCGCGTATCGGTGATTATCATTATTCTGTCTTTAGTTGTGATTGGGTTTGCCAGCAGTCAGTTGATGTTAATTGTTGGCGTTTGTTTGTATGGACTTGGGCAAGGTTCTACTTCCCCAACGCTGTTGGCATGGGCTACAGATTTAAGTGATGAAAATCATCGCGGCCGCGCCATCGCCTCGTTTTATATTTTTATGGAGTTTGGAATTGGCATGGGCGCATTTTGTGCCGGTTGGATTTACGGAAACCGAACGAGCAATTTTCTTGTCACGTTTGTTCCGTGTGTATTGCTGGGTGTGATGGCCTTTTTATATTTGATGATAAATTTTAGAAAAAGCGTTTTGACTTGAAAAAACTACCTCTTTATATTTTCTATTTCGTCAGTACTTTAGAAATATTGTTTCAGACGTTTGAATGGCCAGAAGCCCAATTAATAGCCAAACCATTAATTGTCTTATCCCTTTTGTGGTATTACTTCATAAATGCTCAGTCGAGATCCAATATTTTTATAGGAGCATTAATTTTCTGTTGGGCCGGAGATGTTTTTCTTCTCTTTGAAAACAGGAATGAGTTATTTTTTATTTTCGGATTAGTTTCTTTTTTGATTGGTCATACTTTTTTTATTTTAACCTACCGACAGCAGCGGTTTGAAAAGGCAACACACGAACTTTTGGGAACACAAAAAGCGAGACTTTTATTTCCGATTATTTTAGCGGGGACAGGCCTAGTGGCGATCTTGTATCCAGCACTAGGAGATTTAAAAATGCCGGTCATAGTTTATGCAGCAGTATTGACGGTGATGGTAATCTGTGCATTACTCCGCTATGGGCGCACCACAAAAGCAAGTTTTATATTTGTTTTATCGGGAGCACTATTATTTATGCTTTCAGATTCTTTATTGGCGATTAATAAATTTCTGAGCCCTTTACCGATGGCGGGAGTTAGTATTATCCTTACTTATATTTTGGCCCAGTATTTAATTGTTGCGGGCGTTTTGGCTCACGCTAATATTCAAACGAAATAACCTGTTCGTTTTTTCTAAGGTAATTGTTTAACTCTTCCAGTTTTTTTTCTGAGCCGGTAACTTCATAAACCACATAAAATTTTCCTTCCTCCTTTAAACTTCTTCTCCTGAAAAAACGCAAGGAGAAGTTTTTTATTTCGTTTTCTAACATAAAGTCAGCGTTTTTAGTGAATGATATTTTATAGGTACGCATCTGGTGAATTTTCTCCACCAGATGTTGAACCTTATTGAAAAAACTCAGCACAATAATAACTACTCCAGTACTTACTACAGCAATGAAATATTCTCCTGCCCCCACAGCCATGCCTAAGGCAGCGGAAATCCAAATGGTGGTGGCCGTAGTAATACCACTGACACTGAGCCCATCTTTAAAAATTACACCCGCTCCTAAAAAACCAACACCGGTTAAAATATTGGCTGCAATGCGGTCGGGGTTAGCGCCACCAATTATCATAGAGAGTTCTGTAAATATGGTAGAGCCGAGGCAGATCATTATCATCGTTCGTAAACCTGCAGCCTTGCTGTTATATTCGCGCTCTAAACCAATAGCAGCACCCAGGGCAAAAGATATGATGAGCCGAAGGCCAATTTCTAAGTCTACACTGAAATTCATAAGCATAAATTTTGATTGCTAATTCAATGTCGTTTACTAAGTCTTTCTTATTAACCTCACCTTAATCCTCTCCAGAAGTAAGGACGCTTTTAGAGCTTGAGTAAACGTCAGTAATTGCTAATTCAAGAATACAAAAAAAATCGGAGGATTTCTCCTCCGATTTTCAATTCAAAATCGGAAACGAACAATGCCGTTGGGTATGAAAGTACTTTTTTCGCGAAATTGGTAAGTAGGTTTTTACGAATAGCGTTAAATTACATCTTCCGCACCTTTCCGCTTCCCGATGAATGCCCATTCACGTGACTGGGGTTGCCTTTGTAAGTAACGGTTCCGCTACCCGAGATTGTTGCATCTAAATCACTTTTTACATTGATCTCCACATCGCCAGATCCGGAAATTCGCACTTCGCATCTTTCAACTTCTAAGTTGGTAGCATAGACTTTCCCTGATCCGCTAATGCTGGCTTTTATTTCTTTTGCCGTGCCGCTGGCTTCCAATTTTCCGGAACCGGAAATACTCACATCAGCCTTTTCAGCAATGGAAGCCGACACTACTACTTTGCCTGATCCGCTTATATCGCTTTCAAAACTGCGGCAAGAGCCTTTTACTTCTAAGCGGCCTGATCCGGACACATCCGCATTCAGTTCACCACTAGCAGTTACTTCTATTTGTAAACTTCCTGAGCCGCTAACGGAAAGTTTTAAATCACCCGTAGTAAATTTGCCCTCGCCAATTAAGTCGCCAGAACCGGAAACACTTATTGCTTCCAGGTCTTTCACTGTTAAATAAACATTAACTCGGTCGCGATCGCCCCAACTCCAATCCATCCATCTTCCTTCGCGTCCAATGCTTAATTTGTCACCAGATACTTCGGTATCAATTTTTAATAAAGTTTCTTTGTCCCCTTCAAGTTCTACTTTTTGGGGAGTGCCTTGACGCAAAATTAATTTTCCAGGGACGCGAAAGGCGATTTTAGTAAACGTACCAACGCTACGGGTTTCACGATTTTGGCCGAAAGCATAACCGATACAAAAGACAAGTAAGAGCGTAATGAACTTTTTCATAAAATATTTTTGATTTAAGTTGTAAAGACTAGGCCGAATTGAAAAGGTTGCTTACCGACAGCTTTTTCCTTTTTAGACGTTGAAAAAGGAGAAAGGGTTGCAGGGGGTGAGTGAAGGGTGCATTCCAAATTGTTGCGGCACGAAACGTTCCTAACGGAACGTAAAATGCACTCTCGCTATCTTTTCTACCCACCAATCGTCCCTTCGGGCCCCTTCGGGACGTATCGCGGGTAGTAGGGGTGGAAATACATTGAAGACAGCGATCCATAGGAATGCCTCGTAAATTCGCGACAATTTGGAATGCACCCGTGAGTGAATGACTGCCTAGTTTTATTATTATTGTAGTTAAAATCATCCTTATGTCTAACCACAAGCCTGCTATTGGCTTCATCTTTATAACCCTTTTGATTGACACCATCGGTTTTGGTATTATTATTCCAGTTGTGCCCGGCCTGATTACCGAGTTGGCGGGTGTTAATATTAGTGAAGCCTCACGATTAGGTGGCTATCTGCTTTTTGCATTTGCAGCTATGCAGTTTTTGTGTGCGCCTATTATGGGCAGCCTTAGTGACCAGTTTGGCAGAAGACCTGTTTTATTGGCTTCGTTATTTGGCTTTGGATTAGATTATATTTTTACAGCATTTGCTCCAACCTATGCGTGGTTATTTTTGGGTCGTTTAATTGCTGGCATGATGGGCGCAAGTTTTACCACCGCTGCTGCCTACATTGCCGACATCAGTACGCCTGAAAAACGTGCTCAAAATTTTGGGATGATCGGAGCAGCGTTTGGTCTTGGCTTTATTATAGGCCCCGCAATTGGAGGATTGTTAGGGGAGTACGGATCGAAGGTTCCTTTTATGGTGGCTGCGGGGTTAAGTTTGGTCAATTGCCTTTATGGATATTTTGTTTTGCCCGAATCACTCAAACCGGAGAACCGTAGAAAATTTGATTGGAGCAGAGCAAACCCCGTTAGCTCATTGATGAATTTGAAAAAGTATCCGGTCATACTTGGGTTGGTAGCTTCCTTGGTATTAATATACATAGCAGCCCATGCGGTGCAAAGCAATTGGTCGTACTATACCATTGAAAAATTCCAGTGGAGTAAGCTCATGATCGGTCTATCACTGGCAGCAGTAGGGTTACTCATTGCCGGTGTGCAGGGCGGTTTGATTCGCGTGGTAATCCCTAGGTGGGGACAAAAAAAATCAGTGTATATCGGCTTGGCCTTGTATTCGGTTGGGTTTTTGCTTTTTGCTTTCGCTTCTCAAGGATGGATGATGTTTGTTTTTCTAATTCCCTATTGCATGGGCGGGATATGTGGCCCGGCCTTGCAGGGAATAATTTCTTCCCAAGTGCCTGCGAACGAACAAGGCGCACTGCAAGGAGTACTCACCGGTTTGATGAGTGCAACTTCGATCGTTGGGCCTCTCTTGATGTCGCAATTGTTCGGTTACTTTACTTCACCCGCTGCACCAATTTATTTTCCCGGTGCCCCGATGGTGATGGGTGCATTGCTCACGATAGCGAGTTTGATTTTGGCTTATAGAGTATTGGTAGGGTTTGATGTAAAAAAAACAACTTGAATGATCTCCTTGAAAGAAATCTGTACTACAGTTTTGTGATTTTAGGGCATGGCCAATCCCGATTGCTAGCGCATCGGGAAAGGCCACCGGGCTTTGCGCTCCAAGTCCGTCCACACACATTCCCAACACACTTCGTGCTTGCAGTCTACCCCGCTTTTGGGCGGGGCTGCAATCCCTTGTCCGCTTGCGCATGGTTAAGCCATCCTTGCAAAACTGTCGTACACCCAACGCCAAACCCCCTTGGCTTTCATTAAATTTTGGCTAACTTGCTAGTTAGAGTTAACTGACAAATATGCTGAGTTATAGGAAATTGGCTCTTGTAAGTTTGGGATTAATGGGGATACTGAAATTCGCCACTGCCCAATCGATTGAAAATGTGAAAACAA
>JAYVPS010000286.1:0-3347 GCA_043757225.1 Cytophagales bacterium
CTCCATTTTTTGATAGAACATTTCCATGTTCAATATCTCTATCGGTTTATTATGTTGCTGCCACAGCTGCCACTCATTATTGTTGCTGTTCCTCATTCCCGCTCGCTCCATTAACCAAACCATCCATTCCCTCCGGCTCTCACCCGGGTGTTCCGATATAGCCTCGCGAATCATACGCGATGTAAAACTTTTCATTTCACCAACAACTTTATTCAAGGCCCTACCTTTGCTGCCTACTATCATGTGTATATGGCTGGGCATGATGCACCATGCATAAATCTCTAAATCCTTTTCTTTTTGACAATACCGCCAACTTTCCAACACAATCTCTTTATACTCCCGCCTGATAAATAAATCGATCCAGTACACAACAGCAAAGCTGATAAAATAAAGCTTATCGTTATCTGAAAACTTGTACTTGCGACTCATGCTGAAAGATAACCAAGGTTTTTATGTGGCACAAGCGGGACGCTTGCGCCAGATGGGGGGTGAAGTTAGAGATGCCGCAGATCCAAAATATGCGTTGATGCTGAAGAGCAGGATTCTGGGCGAGAATCCGTGTAACGTGGAGAAAATTTTCAAGATCATCAAACAATTTGGCGGTCAGGCAAGACAAGCGGGTGGTGTATGTGCAGTTGAGATGGCACTATGGGATTTGTGCGGTAAAGCATACAACGTTCCGGCATGGCAATTACTAGGAGGGCGATACAGAGACTCTATAAGGATCTATGCGGATACGCCTGAAGCTAATAGCCCAGAAGAACAAATGAAACTCATTAAATTTAGAACAGAAACGCAAGGTTACTCATGGCTTAAAATGGATGTGTCGATCAATGAGCTCAAGAACATTCCGGGAACTCTTGTTAATCCAAATATTTTTAAAGAAGGAACAAGTCAATGGCAGGGTGGGTACATGTCTTATGCCAATACTCGACACCCGTTCACCGGAATTCAAATAACAGAAAAGGGATTAGATGAATTGGCTAAAATTGTGGACAACGTGCGCAGCATGGTAGGGTATGAAATTCCTTTATCGACTGATCACTATGGACATTTTGATGTCAACAATTGCATTAGGTTAGGAAAGGCTCTTGATAAATACAGATTGGCCTGACTTGAAGATATGGTGCCATGGCAGTATACCGAACAACATAAAACAATTACCGAAGCGTTGGAAACTCCAACTCTTACCGGAGAAGATATTTATTTGCTGGAGTATTTCAAACCCCTGATCGATAACCATGCGGTAGACATTATTCATCCGGACCTTGCATCTTCTGGTGGACTTTTGGAAACAAAAAGAATCGGTGATTATGCCGAAGAGAAAGGCATTGCTATGGCCATGCATCAGGCTGGCACTCCGGTTTCATTTATGGCAAATGTACATTGTGCTGCAGCGACTCAAAACTTTCTGGCACTTGAACACCATTCTGTTGACTTGCCGTGGTGGGAAGGTCTTGTGAAAACAACAGATGGAAGAAAACTTATTGACAAAGGATATGCACCTGTACCTCTCACGGCACCCGGCTTAGGTATTGAGCTCGTTGACGAAGAAGTTAAGAAACATTTGCATGCCAGTGATCAAACCTATTTTGCCCCAACCAAGGAGTGGGACCAGAAGAGGTCGCATGACAGAACCTATAGTTAATAGCATAATGTAAACTGATTAAAAAATGCCCAGTCACAAAATCATCGATTGATTGGGCATTTATCTTACTACCTTAACTCCCTAACCTGCCTGAAGTTGAAAACTTTATATAAAATTGCTGCTGGTAGTTCTGCTATTTCATTGGTTGTGTCATTGGCTATTATCCTTATTGCAGGTATTGAAAACGCAGGCCCCTCACTCATCTTGTTTTTGATTTCACTGGGAATTTTTTTTCAGGGATATGAACACCTGAAAGGCTACAGCTACTCCACTATGATTTTTGGAGTAGTGACAATGGCATTGTACTATCCGGCACCTTTCACGGAGATCAATGGATTCAAACTAATTACACTCATCACACCTTTGATTCAAGTCATTATGTTTGGTATGGGTACTTCTATGAGTGCCCAAGATTTTGTTTCTGTGGCAAAGGAGCCTAAGGCCGTAATCATCGGAGTTTTAGCTCAGTTTATAATCATGCCTTCATTGGGTTTTACCTTAGCCAATATAAGTGGGTTCGCACCAGAAATAGCTGCGGGGATTATTCTAATTGGTTGCTCTCCAAGCGGGTTGGCTTCAAATGTTATGAACTATCTGGCCAAAGCCAACCTGGCTTTATCCATCACCATAACATCCATCACCACCCTACTAGCGCCTTTCATTACTCCGTTGTTAATGAAATTTCTAGCTGGAACATTCATTGAAATTGATCTCTACAAAATGATGTGGGACATCTCTAAAATGATCATAATTCCAATCGGGGCTGGGCTGTTGTTTAATAAACTGTTTCAGGGAAAATTAAAGTGGCTCGATAAAGCCATGCCTTATTTTTCAATGCTGGGCATAGCGTGCGTAATAACTTTTGTAACCGCAGCTGGGAGAGAAAGTTTATTGGATATAGGGCTTATCCTTATCGGTATAGTTATGATTCATAACACGCTTGGTTATTTAATAGGCTACTGGGCTGCACGTATGTTTAAAATGAATGAACGTGATTGTCGAACGGTGGCCATTGAAGTAGGCATGCAAAATGGAGGCCTTGCATCTGGCATAGCCAAAGAAATGGGAAAGATTGCAACGGTTGGTCTTGCCCCTGCCGTGTTTGGTCCACTTATGAATATTACCGGGTCAATACTAGCGTCCTATTGGTCTCGAAGAACTCCAAAAGATTAGTGAATTTGCTTTTTAATCTTATCAACAATAAGATTCTGAAACAGGATTTATCAAAGTCACACTTGCCTAAGAATCGCACCAGATAGGGCAGCTCGCGCGATTGTTGCCATTAATTGGTTCTTGGAAATCATCGCCAGTGATGTGATAACCCTTAGTGATTATTTAATGGCATCTCTAAAAACCTTCGAGGTCGTCTTTGCGAGGTCGTCTCGACCGAAGCAATCCCCCGTTTGGACTCCGAACTGGGGATTGCTTCGCTACGCTCGCAATGACGGTTAGGTTTTTAGAGATGCCCTAAAGATAACCTTTTCCCTAGTGATATGAGTGTACTACAGTTTTGTGATTTTTGGGGCATGGCCAAGCGAAACGCAAGGCCACCGGGCTTTGCGCTCCAAGTCCGGCCACACACACTGCCAACACACTTCGGACTTGAAGTCTACCCCGCTTTGGGCGGGGCTGCAATCCCTTGCCCGCTGTAATTCGAATAGACCTTGCATCGCCTTTCTCTTTAGCAGTTTCGGCTTCG
>JAYVPS010000287.1:0-12498 GCA_043757225.1 Cytophagales bacterium
TTCCTCCATCACTTTCGGTTAGTAAACTTGTACAATATGTGAAAGGGAAAATATCTTAGCCCTGAAAGGGCGGTATAACATAAAGACAGGGTGAAGCCCTGTCAACGAAAAATAAAAATTCATAAAAGCCCTGAAAGGGCGAAATAAAATATGGGGCAATCGATCGGTAAAAACTTCCATGGGCTCGCGGCTATTTTGCAGCGAGTGTTGGGGCGGTTACGGATGAGGTTGTGAAGGGGTATGCAGAAGCAAGATATCGTCACAAAAGATGACGACTTCATGAAGCGCAAAGCTAGGTGGCCTTGCGTTTCGCTTGGCCATGCCCTAAAATCACAAAACTGTAGTACACTCGTAGCCAATCTCGTACGTTACGAATTCAAATCATAGTGTAACTTTAGCACTTCTATGAAATTCTGCTTTATCTCCTTTTTCATCTTCTCATTTTGGGCTTCTAACGATGATATTATCGCTGATGGTTATGTAAGTCAGCTGTCTGTTCGTGCAGGTGATTCACTCACCGTGTATTTAAATGCCTATAAAGTTGACTCAGATTACCTATTGAAATTGTACAATCTTAAGGGCGATGTTGTGGGAAAATTTAGGGTTGCTGTCGCTCCTCAAGAAAAAACAAAAGATGAGCCTTGGAAAAACGGATACGGTTATAGGCCCACGCTTAAATTGAAAGTGCCTAATCTAAAAAGTGGTGTTTACCTTTGGGGCAATCAAGTTCCATTTATAGTAAAGGCAACGAAACCAAAAATTGTTGTTGTCTATTCCTCTAATACAGAAAATGCGTATAGTAATTCAGGAGGAAAAAGTCTTTATTCTTTTAATTCATCGAAGAAGGAGCCGGCTCCTATTGTTTCTTTTTTACGACCTATCAACTTGCCCAAACATTCAGAGGCTTTTTTAAGATGGTTTTGTGACCAGCGTTTTAGCGATGTGGGTTATATAGCCGATATAGATCTAGACAATTATAGCGAGCTAAAAAGTGCCAAGCTTCTTCTGATCATTGGGCATAGCGAATATTGGTCGCTTCAAGGAAGGGAAAATTTTGATCGCTTTGTAAACGAAGGAAACGATGCAATGATTCTTTCGGGTAATACTATGTGGTGGCAAGTTCGCTATGATAGAAAGCTCAATCAGCTAATTTCGTATAAAAGGTACCCTGATCCTGAGTCATCACCGTGCTTAAAGACTATTAATTGGAATAGCCCGATTCTTGATTACCCTATCCTCAACTCTATTGGTGCCGACTTCCCACACGCTGGCTATGGTCAAAAGCAAGATAATGGTTGGGACGGCTATAAGATTGTAAACCCACAATCACCCTTGCTCAAAGGGATAAAAGTGAAGCAAGGTAATATCATTGCTTTGCCAAGCGATGAATATGATGGAGTACCAATTTTGGGATTTGAAGGAAAGAATCCGATCGTAGACAATAAACTTTTGGGATTTAAGAGAATAGAAATTGTTGGCTACGATTCTGCCTCTCTTGAAAAGCCGGGCTTGGCAACCTGGATTGTTTTTCAACGAACAAAAAAATCAGGCATTATAATCAATACGGGCTCTACGGATTGGTGTTCGCAACGTGGCATGAACAACATTCAAATAAAAAAAATCACTATTAATATGATCAATCAGCTTTTAAAAAATGAGAACGTATTTTCTGCTCAAAAAAAATAATGAGCTAAGATAATATTGCCCCCCTTTCGTAACGCTAGGCTGCGGCCACCACTGAGATTGGCTTCCTTCCTAATATTCTTAGCTGCGCTGCGTGGGCAGCAATTGCTTTAAAAAAGGTATCTTTTGATTTATAAGGCAAGCCAAATTCTTTAGTGGTCTGCTCTACAATCTTCGCTACCTCTCTGTAATGTACGTGACAGATATTTGGAAATAAGTGGTGCTCTACCTGATAATTTAATCCGCCCACATACCACGAAAAAAGTCTCTGCTTATGGCCAAAGTTGGTAGTGGTGTGCAGTTGATGGATAGCCCAACTGTTTTCCAGATTCCCATTTTCATCAGCAACCGGATACTCAGTACCCTCAATAACGTGGGCAGGTTGAAATATCATAGCCAAAATAAAACCCGCCACATAGTGCATAACAAAGAAACCTATCAATACTTGCCACCAAGCAAGTGATAAGACGATCATTGGAATTGCGAAAATGTAAGAAAAATAAAAGGCTTTTGTAAAAATTAATATAATCCACTCCTTTATTACGGAAGCTTTTTGCTTTTTCACTAACCCGTCTTTGTAGTATTTGATAAGTCGGTGATAATCTTTTAGCACAATCCATACAAAAGTCATTAAGCCATATAAGAACCAGGCGTATAGATGCTGGTAACGATGCATGGGTCTCCAGTCAGAACTTGGCGCCATTCGTATCACCCCGCGTGGGCTTATGTCTTCGTCTACATCATGAACATTGGTGTAAGTATGATGAAGCACATTGTGTTGAATCTTCCAATTAAATGAACCTGCTCCTACTAAATTTAATGAGAGACCAAAAAAATTATTTATCCAAGCTTTGTTTGAATAGGCACCGTGGTTTGCATCATGCATAACGGACATTCCGATGCCTGCTTTTCCGAGGCCCATTAAGGCACAAAAGCCTAATAATATCCAAGCGCTGCTAAACACACCACCGATAATTAGAAAATAAGGAACAAAGTAAAGAGAGAACATAAAAATGGTCTTTATAACCATCTCTGTATTAGCAGTCCTCTGAATATTATTTGTTTTAAAATAGGCGTTTACACGCTGGCTGAGTGTGACGAAAAAATCTTGCTGTTTGACAGCAAACTTGAGACTCGTGTTTGTCATTAGAACTGCTTTTAACTGTAAGACACCGAAAGAATGATTTTGTGACTAAACTCAACGAACCTTACCTAAAATTAGGTTTTTAGTCTCAAAATTAAGACATAAAGGTACGGAATTCCACTCAGAATAACGCCCGTTTGGCTAAGTAAAACCCTACGTAGGTGCCTAAATACTGTTAAATACAGGATTATAATTCTGCGATAATGGTTTTGCCACCTTTAGTAAGATCCCCCTTCTTTACCATAACATTGGCGTTCAAAGGAAGAAAAATATCTACGCGCGAGCCAAATTTGATAAACCCGAACTCATCACCCTGCTCTAGTTGCTGGCCTTCTTTTATATACCATTTAATTCTACGAGCCAAAGCCCCTGCAATTTGGCGGAATAAAATTTCAGAACCGTTTTGCATTTTTGCGACCACCGTGGTACGCTCATTTTCTGTACTCGATTTTGGATGCCAAGCCACTAAGTATTTGCCTGGATGATATTTGAAATAGGAGATCGTACCGCCCACAGGCATTCTATTGATATGTACGTTGATCGGTGACATAAAAATAGAGATCTGCTTTCTTTTTGATTTTAAGTATTCAGTTTCTTCGGTTTCTTCAATCACTACCACTTTGCCATCGGCAGGGGCCAGAATTTGTTTTCCGTTTTTCTGAACTTGAAAAATCGGGATGCGGAAAAACTGAAGTATTAATAAATAGAAACCAAGACTAAAAATAATGCCTATGTTCTGTAAGTCCGTTGCCTGCGGGAAAAAAAAAGACACGCCCCAATTGATAGCAAATAAAACAACCAATAGGATAAATAGGAGTGTGCGGCCTTCACGATGTATAGTCATCTCAAAATTAGTTAAGAGGTGCAAAGGTAAAGTCTTAATTGTAAAATCTAAACTTAAAATTTTGAGGGTGCACTACACTTTTGTAATGGAATATGAACCCGGCCAGGGATAGAAGTGGAAAGCCCGCAGTGGGTTGTCTCGATTGCTATCGGGAGCGTTGGCGGACTTGGAACGGATAGCCCGCCTGGCCGCCAAATTATTTATTACTTAATCTTAATTCTTAATCTACCGATTGTTTCTACATTTGCGCGGTCGAAAGACAGGGGTGCCAAAAACACGGGCTGAGATTATACCCATAGAACCTGATGCCGGTAATTCGGACGAAGGGAGGCAGAATAAACTTTAAGTAAGGTACGTTCCCCAATGTGCCTACAGGTTTAAAATTTTAAAAAATCATGTTAAAAATGTTTGCGGCCATAGTTGGTTGCTCGCTTTCGCTGAGTGCGTTGGCTCAGTTCACTGTTCGAGGCGTTGTATACGATGCCAAGTCTAACGAAGTAATGGTGGGCGCCACCGTACAGGTAGAAAATCAAAATCGCTATTCGGTTACCGATGATCAAGGTCGGTATGAGTTGAAAAATGTCCCTGCTGCAAAGCAAACATTCGTCATCAAGTCCCTTGGTTATCATGAAGTAAAACAGGAAGCAACTATTGTGAGTGATGTTCAACTGGACTTCAAGATAGAGGAGAGCAACCAATTGACCGATGAAGTGGTGGTGTACGCCACACGTGTATCGGAAAAGAGCCCGACTACTTTTGCAAACATCAGTAAGGCGACTATCCAAAAGCAAAATTTTGGACAAGACTTACCATTTATTTTAAACTGGACACCTTCCCTGGTGACTACTTCCGATGCTGGAGCGGGCATTGGCTATACAGGCCTTCGCATTCGCGGAAGCGATGCTACCCGAATCAATGTCACGATTAATGGGATTTCGCTCAACGATAGCGAAGAGCATGGTGTGTATTGGGTAGATGTACCAGACATAGCCACTTCTACACAGAGCGTGCAAATACAACGAGGTGTAGGCAGTTCTACAAATGGTGCGGGTGCTTTTGGCGCTTCGATTAATTTGCAAACTAATACGCGCAATGATCTGCCGTATGCAGACCTTATCAATTCGGTGGGATCATTTGGAACGCACCGTCACACCATTGGCTTGGGTACAGGATTGAAAAATAATTTCGCTTTTGATGGTCGATTGTCAATTATAAAATCTGATGGGTTTATTGATCGTGCTTCATCTGATTTAAAATCTTACTATTTGGCTGGTGGATATTATGGAAAGAAAACATTTATCAAGGCAATTGTCTTTGGTGGCCAAGAAACTACTTATCAGAGTTGGAATGGTGTTCCAGAGTCACGATTGAATAATGATGTTGCTGCCATGAACGAAACGGCAGCAGCCGAAGGGTGGAATACGGAGCAAACAAACAACTTGCTAACCTCCAACAGTAAAACATTCAACAGCTTTGCCTATAAGAACCAAGTTGACAGATACGCACAAGATCATTATCAGCTTCATGCGTCACACCGTTTTAGTGATTATCTAACAGCCAATGTGGCTCTTCATTATACCTACGGGAGAGGCTACTATGAAGAATTCAAGTATGATGCAGCCTTTAAAAAATATGGAGTTGATACTGTGATTATTGGAAATGAAAAAATTGGCTCGAGTGATTTGGTAAGAAGGCGTTGGCTTGACAATCATTTTTATGGAATAACGTATTCCGTAGGGTATGAAAAGGGAAAAGTGAACTCAGTGATTGGTGGAGGTCTCAATAAATATTCAGGAGATCACTATGGTGAGATTATTTGGGCTAAAGTCTCAGATATTCCAAAAGACTATCGTTACTACTTTAATAATGGAGTAAAAACTGATTTCAATATTTTCTGGAAAACCAATTATCAAGTCACTGGCAACGTCAACGCTTTTCTCGATTTACAATACCGTAGGATTGATTATCGCGCTAAAGGCGTAGAAAACGAATTGAATAATTTTGATTTTAACGCGAACTATAATTTTTTCAATCCGAAAGCAGGACTTACCTATTTGCTTTCTGAGACTCAACATTTTTATGCTTCTTACAGCGTTGCCAATAGAGAGCCTGTGCGAAGCGATTTCATCAATAGCATTAATACGGTTGAACCAAAACCAGAGACTCTTCGAAATATTGAAGCCGGTTGGCGGTTGAAAAAAAGTAATCTTAGCTTAAACGTTAACTACTATTTGATGGATTATACAAATCAATTAGTTGCTACTGGTGAACTGAATGATGTTGGTGGTGCCATTCGCACCAATGTATCCGGCAGCTACCGTACCGGAATCGAAGTCGATGGTGGAATCCGATTTAATCAAAAGTTTACTTGGGTCGCGAATTTGACATTGAGCCAAAATAAAATTCAAAACTTTAATGAGGTGCTTTACGACTATGGTCAAAACTTTGATGAGTACAACGAAATTGTTAAGACTTATACTAAAACGAACATTGCCTTTTCTCCTAACGTGATTGCTGGATCAAGTTTTCTTTTCCACCCCATACAACAAGTCGAGATTGGTTTGTTGACAAAATATGTTGGGAAACAATACTTAGATAATACTTCCAACGAAAAGAGGAAAATAGATTCTTATCTCATTAATGATCTCCGAATTTCATACACTTGGAAACCTTTATTTTTGAGAGAGCTTTCTATAAGCTTATTGACTAACAATATTTTTGATGTGAGCTATTCTTCCAATGGGTATACTTATGGGTATTTTGGTGGCGGCTCCGAGGCTCGTCAAAACTATTATTATCCCCAAGCCGGAAGAAATTACATGTTGATGCTGGCAATTCGGTTTTAAAACTCATTTTCCCTCTTCTTGTTAGGTAAGAGGCGGCAGGAGTAAAATCGGGTGCGACTTTAGAGGGTGATTTTGTTACTTTTGTGATATGCGTTTTATCACACTGGTAGCTCTCTTTCGTCTCACCCGTTTTTGGAATTTGGTAATCATCGCTATCGCCCAATATTTTGCCGCAGCCTTCCTATTCAAAATTAAGCAAGGTGTTATTTGGGATTGGAGGCTTTTTGTTTTTAGCCTCTCTACCGTACTCATTGCTGCTGCCGGTTATATCATCAACGACTATTATGATATTAAAATTGACTTAATCAACAAACCGGAGCGTGTCGTGATTGGTAAATCCATCACACGCAGGTACGCGATTTTATTTCACACCTTCATTTCATCACTCGGAATTATCCTAGGAACATTGGTCAGTTTGAAAATCGGATTGGTTAATATCCTATGTGTTTTTTTATTATGGCTTTATTCTAACAAGCTTAAGCGTCAACCTTTTATTGGCAACCTGTTAGTGGCCATACTCACCGGACTTGCTATTGGGTTAGTTAATTTGCTTTATGAAGTCAACAATACGTTGGTAGTCATTTATGCACTCTTTGCATTGTTTGTGACGCTGGTAAGAGAAATTGTAAAAGACATGGAAGATATGAAAGGCGACAATACCTTCGGCTGCAAGACGCTCCCAATCTTGTGGGGCATTCGAAAAACAAAGTGGCTGCTGTATTTGATAATCGCCACGTTCGCTTTGGTGGCCATATTTTTTAATACTACTTATAATCTTTTGCCACCATACTATTTTGTGGTCATTCTATTTCTGCCTCTAGGATTTATGATATTTCGGTTGGTAGGTGCCGACACCAAAAAAGAGTTTTATCAACTTAGTCAGTTTTGTAAAGTGATCATGTTGTTGGGAATTTTTAGTATGATGTTAATTTAATTTTTTTGACGAATGACCTCTGATACTGCACGTCTTGCAATATTTGCTTCCGGAAACGGAACTAATGCCGAGGCTATTATTCAACATTTCCAACATCACCCATCTATAAAAGTAAGTTTATTGGTAAGCAACAACCCGGAAGCCAAGGCCATTGAACGAGCTAACAGATTGGGCGTAGAAACTAATATCTTCACCAAAAAGCAATTCCGCGAAAGCGATGAAATAATTGATGCGTTGGGGAAATACAGTATAAGTCATATTGGTTTAGCTGGATTTCTTTTACAAATCCCCCCTGGTCTGATTTACGCTTTTCCCAAACGAATCATCAACATTCACCCTTCGTTATTGCCTAAATTTGGTGGCAAGGGAATGTATGGGATGAAAGTACACGAAGCGGTGAAAGGTGCCGAGGAAACCGAAACGGGTATTACCATCCACGAAGTGAACGAAGAATACGATGAAGGCAAAATAATTTTTCAGGCAAGTTGCCATGTTGAGAAAACTGATTCCCCTGAAATCATAGCTCAAAAAATCCATCAATTAGAACATGAGCATTACCCCAAAGTGATTGAGCAATGGATAATTTCAATGGATCATTAAATTCAAGCATCTATGGGCCATGTATTTCCAATTTCCAATCGAAATCCAACCCCATGATAATTGACAATTTCAATGGCGGGATCTTCTTTTAGATATTTTCGCAACTTGGAAATAAAGACATCGAGACTTCTCCCCATAAAGTAATCATCATCACCCCAAACTGAATTCAAAATTTCTTCGCGTTTCAACACGCGATCTTTATGAATGCAAAGAAGCTTTAATACTTCTGCTTCTTTTTGGGTTAATGTCTTGGCACCTGTTGAATGAAGCAAGGTGAGATTCGGACAATCAAATGTAAACTGACCAACCGAAAAACTCCTGCTGGCAGCACCGTTTACATTGGTTCTTCGAAGAAAAACTTCTATTCTCGCATAGAGCTCTTCCATGCTAAATGGTTTCACTAAATAATCATCACCTCCAGATTGAAAGCCCGTCAGTTTATCCTCTAGCATGGACTTAGCAGTGACGAACAAAATGGGAACCTGCTGATTTGTGATGCGAATTTCTTTAGCCAAACTGAATCCATCCTTCTTGGGCATCATCACATCAACAATGCAAAGATCGAAGGGTTGTTGTTGAAACATTTCATGGCCTTGTTCGCCATTGGTAGCAAGCGTAACCTGATAACCCTTATGAAGGAGATTGTCTTTGATGACGAATCCAAGGCTAGGATCATCTTCAACCAAAAGAATTTTAGTGCTCATATTTGCATTAAGACGATGGTGAATGTACTTCCTTCGCCAGTAGCGCTTTGGACAGTTATTTTTCCCTGATGACCCTCTACTATCAGCTTCACATAATTCAATCCCAGGCCAAAGCCTTTCACATCATGTAAGTTGCCGGTAGGTACCCGATAAAAGCGTTGAAAAATTTTCTTTTGATTTTCCGAACTCATCCCAATGCCATTATCTTTTATTTCCAGCCTTAGCTGACCAACCTGATTATAGGTGGTGATGGTAATCTCAGGCACCGATTGATTGTATTTAATCGCGTTGTCAAGCAGGTTATGAATCACATTAACGAAATGGAGTTTATCCAGCTGCAATTGATTGTTTTTGGCACTTAAGTTTAAATCGATTTTACCTTTCTTGGCGCTAAGCGCGAAGGCATTATTTTTCACAGCTTCTTTAATGAGATCATGAATATTTACCAGCTCACGTTTCAAGCCAATATCACTCTTTTCCAATCGTGCCATTTGCAACACCCTTTCTACTTGTTGCTTTAATCGATTGCTCTCATTTTCGATGATGTTAGCGTAATTGAGTAATCGTTCTGGGGTATGAATAATTGATGGGTCTTTTAATACTTCTGTTGAAATGGCAATCGTTGACAAAGGAGTTTTAAACTCATGTGTCATATTATTGATAAAATCTTTTTGTATTTCCGAAAGCCTACGCTGTTTCAAAATCACAAACAGTGTGTAAACGAAAAAGAAAATTACTACCAACATAACTAAAGAAGAAAATCCCCAAATCCCCATTTGACTCACCAGATTAGCTTCTATTTTTGGAAAGCGTACTCCAAAATAATAGCCATCAATCTTGGTTGTTGGCAGCTCACTAAAATTTACGGCATTGGAATTTTTTACAGGCGCATAGTAATTTCCGCCTACCATGCATTTGTCGGCACAGTCATAAATGCCATATTGATAATCTGCTTTAATGTTTCGCTTGTCAAATTCATTCTTAATCAACAAGCCCAAAAGGTTAGAGTCAATGGGGCCATTCACCAGCACCACGAAATAATTAGTGGATACTTGTGTAATAGGACTATTAGCTGGAGAAGGGGTTTTATTATAGTCAAAAATCCGAGTGGCGACATTCTCTAGTGCCAAATTGACATCACTATTAAATTGATTTTCTTTTAAATCAAATGCTTTGCGTACCCAATAAATTTGGGTAACCGTAATGCCCGCAATACTTAGGGCCGCCAGCGCAATGACAATTCTTAATGTAAAACGACTCACCTAACAAAGGTAGGTAGTATTTACACTGGTATTAAAGTGGGTGCTTTCTTTAACAAGTCATTAACACCTTTTAGGCTTTTTTTAACAGTATATCTGATTTTTAGTACCGAAGTTTGTAGAGTTCAAAAGAACGTTTTAAGTTTAACGCAAAATCGACACTAACATGAAAAAATTACCCTTTATTGCATTATTTGCCCTCGTAGCAAGTTTTAGCTATTCCCAAGATATGGGTAGCCCCATTCCACTTAGCAAAAGCGAAGTAAATGTAGACTTAGCCGTTTTTGCTTGGGACTCTCAATCGCATGATTTTGGCAAGGTCAAACAGGGTATTCCTGTTACACATGAGTTTAAATTTACCAATGCAGGCAACGTGCCTTTATTGATTATTAATGCGCAACCTTCATGCGGTTGTACCACACCTGATTGGACAAAAGTTCCTGTTCCTCCGGGCGGTTCAGGCTTTATTAAAGCTACTTTTAATGCAGCTTCTCCTGGAGCCTTCGATAAGACAATTACTGTAACGGCTAATGTAGAGAACGGAACGGTTCCGTTAAAGATTAAAGGCGAAGTTGTTGTTGTTGCTCAATAACGATTACCTCCTACTAAAATAAAAGAGAGTCGGGAAATTCCTGACTCTCTTTTTACATAAAGCAGAAATGATTTTATCGCGTTTATGCAATTACCTCCTCAAAGGCTTTTATAAACCCCTTCATTTCTTCTTGTGTGCCAATGCTTACACGGCACCATTCCCTTTGCTGATAATCCCATACTCTGATTAGATATCCTTTTTGATCTACTTGTGATAAGATGGTTTTGCCATCTTTAGGGGCAGGAAAAAATACTACGTTGGTTTGTGATTTTCCGTAGAAAAACTTCTTTTGATCTAGATAGTCGGTGAGAACTTTGCGAGCGGCTGCATTTTTATCGCGGGTCATTTTCATAAAATCTTCATCGCCCAAGCTTGCTTTACTGGCAGCAATGGCTGTTTGACTTGGCGAAATAGTGTCTCCGAATTTAGCTATTTTCTTCAACGTATCGGGGTGACCAATAACGTAACCGATTCGCAAGCCTGCGAGTCCATAAATTTTTGAAAAGGTTTTGGAGACGATAATGTTTGGGTTGTTTTGAACTAATGGCGTCATCGATTTTTGTTGTGAAGGCTCCATAAATTCCAAGTAGGCTTCATCAGCATAAACTAATGTTTTCTTGGAAGCTTCTTCACAAAATGATTTTACGATGGAGGTATCAACAAAAGTTCCTGTTGGGTTGTTGGGGTTGCAGAAGAATACTAGGCGTGTATCACTTTTTATAGTTGAAATAAGGGCTTGATAGTTGTGTTCCAATTTTTCATTGAGATCAACCTTGTCCCATTGCGCATTCATTTGTTGTGCGTAGTTCATCAGCAATGGAAATGTAGGGTAAGCAGACAATACGCGTCCTCCTTCCAATCCGTAAGCAATACCTGCTTGAACTAATAGTTCACCTGAGCCGGCTCCTAGTAAAATATGGGAAGGATCGACACCTTCTTTTGCTGCAAGCAGTTTTTGCAATTCTTCCAGCTCATTAAAGGCGTATCGATTGCCCATCGAAAGAATATCTATGACCGCTTTCTTAGCTTTCTCAGAAGGACCATAGGGGTTTTCATTTGAGTTAAGACGCACTTTTAGGTTGGACTTTATTTGAGATCCAAAGAAAAATCGTTCGGCTTCGCTCATGGGGGCGGCCATCAATTTTTCTGTTAAAGAAGAAGTGAGGGTTAACCCGGCTGTAAGCGCCAGCGTTGACTTAAACCAATCTCTGCGGGATAGTTGATTTTTCATGCGTTTTTATTTTAAGCAATGAAGGTAACAAATTTAGAGAACTAAATAATACCTAATGAGACAGCGGAATTCTATATGCAAGCATCGGCCAGGGATAGTAACGGAAAGCCCGAAGTGTAGTGGGCTTGCGGGCAGACGGACTTGAAGTGGATAGCCCGCCCCAACCTGCGCCTAGCGGATGAGGGGCCGCCAATAAAGTTTGAACTTTTAGTTTACCGACATGGCTGCCTTAATGTTGTTGTAACAAAGGATTCGCCATCAAGCACAATCATTGGATCGCTAACATTTTTTGGGTGATTGCGCTTTTCTAATCTATAAGAACCCGTGCCATTTGTTTGAGAGTTATAATAGATTCGATCTCCTGCACATACCATGTACCTTGGTCAGTACCTTGGGAAGATGTGCCTCCGCTAAAGGTATCGGTGTTTACACTTCTGGAACTTTCTGACGTGTAGCGATAGGTGCCATCGCCATTTAAAATTATGCAGCGACTTGATTGTGAGTTGGTGGACATATTCATGTAACACCACTCACCCACCAACTCCATTGCTACACCACCCTTTCCCAGGGAAATCGCTTTTAACAATTTAGCACTAAACTTCTGTATTCATCATTGAGTGCAGCGGTTAATCGTTTTGATGGTTTTGACATTTTGGTTGAT
>JAYVPS010000288.1:0-3340 GCA_043757225.1 Cytophagales bacterium
GGACAGTTTAACATGACTCAGACCTTTACACTACCAAACAATTTTACTTTTGAGCTTTCAGGAATGTATTGGACACCTTCTCGGTTTGGAATTGCACTGTTTAAGGATTACGGAAGCGTCTCTGCAGGGCTACAGAAAAAATTAAAAAATGGTTCGTTCAGTGTAAATATCAATGATATCTTCTGGACAAATGTCTGGCGGATTCAAACGCTTAACGCGGAACTGAACCAAAATCAAAACGGGAGCTTCAAATTCGCAGAACCGCGAGTGGTCACAGTTTCTTACACCTACAATTTCGGTAGAAATACAATTAAATCATCGAAGGCACGCTCCACTGCCTCGGAAGTAGAACAGGGAAGGGTGAAGTAATTTTATTAGATCGGCTTGGAGTGTTTAGTTGTCTCATTCCTTCACCATTTAATATGTGAAATTTAGCTGTTTTTCAGAAAGATTGGGGATGCGAAATTCTGATTAGAGCCTTAGTCTGTAAGCGGCAGGGATTGAGCGCATGTTTGAGCCCGAAATGAAACGTAATCAATTATGGACAAATCCGGAATTGGATTCCGGATTTGTCCAGTTGTCCCAATAGAGACAGGCCAAAATCACTTCGAGCAAAGATACCTTTGTTAGTCCAAGGATAGGCATCAAGGGCTAGTTCAAGCGTCCGCTTGGACTAGTAACCTCGCAGCGTCCGCTGCATTAATATACAATTATAAATTATCAACTGTAAATAACGCTAGCGAAGTCACTACAAAAATGACGTAACCAATAATAACACTTAAAATTTTCCTTATCATATTTCTGTCGTCAGCTAGTGTTTCCCTTGTGATAAAATAAATAAGGTGACCCTTTGTTGACCGGTCTACTTGACCTCACTCTATCAACTCCACCTCCAAGTACTTTTTTTGGAATATCAGTCCCTCGAAGAACTGTACCTAATATTCCTTGGAGATCGACTATCTCATCGGCTATGAGACTATTGCGAAGGTAATCCTGGGAAACAAAAGCCAAAATCTCTTTGTGCTTTTAGGTTCATCTGTTTTAATCGAAGAAAAATTTATCCTCCGAGGTAGATTCAATTCATCGAAGGGCTGATCATAATATGAGCACGGTGTGTTCCCGGATCCATAATCCACGGCATCCCTGGAGCTTCAGGTTTAGTAGGAAGTCCGGTACTCGCTGCGGTAGCCCATGGAATATAAACTACATATCTAAAACTTCCTTTGGTAACTTCACCCGTGTTGGCATTGTATGATTCCGATGGCGTTGAATACACCTGTAAATTTGATGCCTGTTTCGGCATTACCAATTTACCTGACTTCGCCTCTGCTTCGCGGATATCAAATATTTCCTGATAGGTTTTTCCGGTTGCTTTCAACTCTCTCCCCCGCGCCATGAAAGGATCAAGATCTTTATGGTAGCAGGATACGCTAAAACCATTTTGCGTTGGATTATCTGTTAAGCAAACCATTTCGTTTGTACCCTGTCGAAGAACGACAAATTCACCTTTGGCATTGTAACCATAAACCATTGCTCCTGCTCGTTTATCTTCAGGAGCAGCAAGTAATGCATTCTTAATTTGTATCTCAGCTCCAAGCACTTGAGAAGACACATGTTGCGCATACATTAAAGTGAGGAGCATTACCGATAGGTATTTCATTGGCTATTTTATTTAAAGTTAAGGTCGGATAGGTTAACTAGGCCATGATAAAGTTACCATAATTCGGCTATAAATTTGTTCCTTCAAAATCTAAATTAAGCATTAGGTCAATAATAATTACATTACAACGGCTTGAAAATATTGTTTAAAACCAATACTTGCAGGCAAATAATTTTAACCTCATCTTTAAGAACCTATAACCTTAAACCTCTTAGTAAATGGAAAAGACAATAAATCGTTCAGGCCTGTTTTGGGCAAGTTGTGTAGCATTGATCGTGACTGCAATGACCTTTGGAATCAGGGCTGGAATTCTTGGAACATTAGGGCAAGAATTCGGATTGTCGGGGACAGAATTAGGAATTGTTACAGGAACCGCATTCTGGGGTTTCACGATAGCCATGATTTTTGGAGGTCCACTTTGCGATATCATTGGAATGAATAGACTAATAATGATTGCATTTGTGGGTCACCTAGTCGGAATTGTATTAACCATTTTCGCAACAGGATTTTGGTCACTTTTTCTATCCACATTAGTTCTTGGTATATCAAACGGTATGGTTGAAGCAGCATGTAATCCACTCATTACCTCATTATTCCCAACCGAAAAAACAAAAAAATTAAACATGTTTCATTTCTGGTATCCAGGTGGTATTGTGATTGGCACTCTCATTGGATATTTCCTTCAAAAATCCGAAATGGGCTGGGAGGTTCAGATGGGAACAATGTTAGTACCAACAATACTTTATGGTATTATGTTTTACGGAAAACAATTTCCAGTAACGGAGCGAGTATCTTCAGGCGTTTCTACTTCCGATATGTTCAAGGCTTGCCTTAACCCATTATTCATTTTCATGGTCGTTTGTATGTTCATTACCGCTTCAACTGAGTTTGGTGTTAACAATTGGGTTCCTCTGTTCTTACAACAAGGTGAAGTTTCATCATTATTATTATTAACCTGGGTTACACTAATCATGGCATTGGGAAGATTATTTTTAGGACCAATCGTTCATGGAATTGTTGCCCCTGAAAAAGCCTTGTTACTCTCAGCAATCTTTTCTGCCATTGGTATTTATTGGTTAAGCTATGCAACAGGTTACACTGCATTCGCTGCCGCAGCGGTATTTGGAATGGGGGTTAGTTTCTTTTGGCCAACGATGTTAGGTTTTGTATCTGAAAACTTACCGAAGACTGGGGCGTTAGGTCTTGCCTTAATGGGTGGCGCGGGCATGCTTTGTGTTGCCTTTGCACTTCCTGTTCTAGGCAGTATCTATGACCAAAAAGTTGCTGACGCAACAGCAGCCGGAGCTTCATCGCTTCTAGGAGGTTCTGAAACATTAAGAACGATCATTGTACTCCCTATCTTTTTAATTATTGCCTTTTCTGCTCTTGTGTTCATCATGAAAGGCAAGCAAAAACCAGTGCATTAGAAACAAAACAAACTACTATTTATTTAAAGAGGATGGCCAAAATCATCCTTTTTACTTTTATATGTATCGACCAAACTAAACAGAATATGCTTTCGTCAAACAATCCAGCTGTTTGGCCTGTTTCGAAGGGTAGGGTTGAACGATTGAGATGACAAAATTTGCAATCTGTCTATAGCCAACAATACAAATCGGATCACATTCAAAAGCTGGGGAGTAAACAGGAATAGACTAAATGGATGTTTTTACAAACAAG
>JAYVPS010000289.1:0-12482 GCA_043757225.1 Cytophagales bacterium
ATTCAACTTCATTGCAAAACACAAATTCAATTTTATGCGGCTCCTCGTTTCTACCGTAGCTACCAGCAAGAAATCGTGACAGTAATACGGAATAATAAACTTTTCCTTTTCATTAGAATCTTTATATCTTTTGGAATGAATTTAGTTCAACGGCTTACACACATCGGCCTAACGCACGAAGATAAGTACCAGAAGCGGAGAGGTGTTGTTATTACCAACACGATGTCAATAATTCTATGTGGAGTGCTTCTTTTGTCATTTACTTTTCGCTACTTATTCTTTTCAGAAGTAGGAAATCCCCCCCAGATCAAATTTCTTTTTGTTGGATTAATGCTCTTCTTAACCCCGCTAATGTTAAGTAAATTGAATTTTACCACCGCCAGTCGCCTTTTTTTAAGTTATGGCACTGTGGCATTTCTGTGGCTTTCTTTTTTGGTGCGAATGCGGGCGGAAGTAGAACCGATACCCACAAGCGTTTATGATACACTTCGCATCTACTTGTTGGCCGTAAGCATTATTCCGTATCTGCTCTTTGACCGTGTTAAATTGTATTATCTGATATTGGCGGTGCTCCCCGCTTTCTTTTCGCTGCTTCTGTTCGATAACCTAATGGATTGGGCAGGTGTAGGCAATAAGTTGCAAGGTGCCTTTGCAGGTGATTATAAAGTGATGCAATTGCGATCGATGATTGCGTATATACTTGTTTCTGGTGCCTGTTATGCTTTTCAAACTGTTATTATTCGAAACGATGAGCTTAATCAAAATCTCATTCTTGAACTGAAAGAAAAGACAGAAGAGATAGAAACGCAAAACGAAGAGTTGATACAAAGTCGGGAAAAGTTAAATGAGACAAATCAGTATCTGGAGGCGGAGGTAATTAAAAAAACGGAGAGCATTAGAAAGCAAAATCAGACAATTATAAATTATGCCTTCGCAAATGCACACCATGTGCGTGGGCCATTAGCAAGAATTTTGGGCATCTTTCAAATTTTGAAAATTGATAAAAACTTAGATCATGCTTGGGCATTTAAGCAATTGGAAGAAGAGACCCACCAAATTGATGAGGTGGTAAAACAAATTGGAAAGGACTTAAATGAGGTAGATTTTCTTTCTGATGAGGAAGGCTTCACTTCATGAGCATAAGTTGTTGTGGGACGCCCGACCCGCAACCCACTTTAATTTTTACTCGCTATTTCTCGCTGCTGGTCAGCGGACCAGCAAGAACGCTGATTTTAAAATCCATTCAGACTAGGTACTATTGAATATGAAACAGCGTTTCTAATTGTGAACCATGAGACATAGAATAAGAACTGTAAAGGGATTTGACGCAACTAATTGGGTAATTGTTTTACCTCGATCTGTATCTTTACGACTGAAATAATAAATATTGAGTAGTGGATTTAAAGTAACTACTTATTTTGCTGCCATGTTTAAACGTGAAGATTCAGCACGCTTTCGGGAAGAATTCTGGACTACCTTCGGCAGATACATGAATCCAGTTCCTTCCTCAGAAGGGTTGAAGATCAATTGGATTAATTACCGCACCACCATTAAAAACGTACACTTTCGCATGCATGTAGGCCGGCAGTCGGCCATCATTTCTATTTCACTAGAGCATCACGATGAGGGTGTGCGGGAGCTTTACTTCCAGCAGTTCGAAGAATTCAAAACGTTGTTGCATGCGACCTTAGAGGAAGAATGGGAATGGCAAAGGAATGCCTTGATTACCGAGCAAAAAGTGATTAGCAGAATATATAAGGAGGTACACGGCATCTCGCTCTTTAACAAACAGCATTGGCCTGAATTGATTTCATTCTTTAAGCCAAGGATTATCGCGCTGGATCGATTCTGGGAAAATGCTAGATATAGTTTTGAAGCACTTCGGTAAATTGCAACATGACTGACCTTACGGACATCAAAAATAAATTTAACAGCCAGGAATTGTTTGAGGCTTTTAAAGCTCAATTGAAGAAGGATTTTGAGCAAAGTAATTTATCAGCTGATTTTGTGGAAACTCTGATGCCAGACTATAATCACATCCATGAAAGAATTGTGATGGAATTACAGCGCAATGAAATGAGAACTGACTTTAATGTGATGCGCTTGCTGAACAGAATCGATATCAGCGAGCCTCAGCTTAAAAGATACTTAGCGGAAAATAAAGATGAACGCCATTTTAATGTCGTAGCGGAGCTGATCATCAAGCGTGTATTGCAAAAGGTGGTGATCAAACAATTATACAAGCGTAAGGAAGATTTGTAACGGCAATCTGTTTTCAACTGATTTGTGCAAAATCACCCTACAGGATTTAATCCGAAACACTCTTAAGGGCATCTCTAAAAACCTTCGAAGTCGTCTTTGCGAGGTCGTCTCGACCGAAGTAATCCCCCGTTTGGACTCCGAACGGGGGATTGCTTCGCTCCACTCGCAATGACGGTTAGGTTTTTAGAGATCCCCTTAATTTACTTCTTTCATGTGTTGATACAGCAACACCAGTTTGCCAAACTCTTTCGCCATTGTTGGTGCAATGTTTTCGTTACTCAGTTCAATATCTATAGGGGAATAATTTTTTCCAATCGTGAACGAATAGAACATCCATTGGTCAGCTTTGGTAAATTCCCAAAGTGCATCTTCCTGTAGAAAAGCCTCAATAGGTTTCCACTCGGCTGCCACCTCTATCCAATAACCGGCTCCCAGTCTGCTTAAAAGTGTGAAGAATAGTTTTCGATATTCAGCATCGTTCATCTTATTCCTAAAATACTCCCGATCGACTTTGCCCATGAGTGGTAAGCCCGCCACTAAATAAATTCCAACTTCTTTTTGCCGTAGAATGAGTTGCAAATGCATCATGTCGGTAAGTGAGGTCAACTGATTTTTTTTCAACTCAAGTTCGCTACGGCCATATGATAACCACAAGCTACGGAGTTGACGATCGACATGTTGTGCCGGATCGAGGCTGCTGACGATTGCATTGGGATCAGCGGCCTGAAACAATTTTAGTTTTCTCAGTGGATCCTTAAGTTGTTCATGAAGATGTAAAAGTTTTGTTTTAACACGCTCCCTCTCAGCTTGAAGTTCAGGAGTAGTGAAGCGTGCCTTGCTGTCGCTGATGGAGAGATAATCTTCTTTTTGGAAGTATTGATTTTTTAACTTGAGGTGATCCCAACTAAACCCTGCCGTGGTGAGCGAAAGGAATTGTTTCTTTTCCTGTCGTGATGAGCTATCGCGTTGCTTGAGGGTTGGGTAAAGCCATTCGTATTCTTGGATGAGCGCTTCGGTGAGCGGCTCAGCAAATTCGAAGCAGCCGGTGAACCATGATTTCAGATTCTCAATTTCTTTTGCGTCTGTAATTTTGAAGAAAAGCTCCTCATTGTCTTTTATTCCTTCGAGTGTGCAATGGCCGGAGCCGACAAAAGCAACTGATTTCCGAAAAGGTAAATCAAAAATGTAAATGTTGGCATGAAAGAGGTTGCGTGTATAAATGTTGAGTGTGATTCGGCCCTGGTAGTTACGCCAAATTTTTCGTAGCACTTCGGGTGAAGTAGGGACATCTAGGCCCGTAACAATTTCCATGTTAGTTTTAGCAGGAATGCGGCTTCGGATAAAATCGAAACCGGCCTCCGAGATTGCGGCAGTGGCTATGTAGCAATGTTCTGCTTGTTGCAGTAGTTTTTCGTTGATGAAGGGTACGGCAAGTTTTTTAATGATCATAATCAGCGTTGATTGCTTTTGGCAGCAAATTACTCGATGTTCTCTTACTGTACTGAAAAACTTTTCGTGACGCAATCATATCTCAGTATAGTTTGATACCCGATGAGATACTGGCACAGCTTGTGCACGTTTCCTGCGCACGGCCGATATGACAGCGTGTGATGAAGCTCTTTCCTTCGAATGTTTATTGAAGTTCCACTTCATCATTACTGTCATGCCGGACTGCCCCAGTGTGTATGCAGGTGCGCGTTCCGGCATCTGATTGTACGAAGAGGTTACTCAGATTTAATTTAATCCCCAGTTCAATACTTGGCTTTTCATACCAACCAGCACTCAAATCATTCCAGTCAGGGTTCAAGCTATTGATTAGGTTTTATTTAAAACTTCTTTTGTATCGCTTCAATTGCTTTTCGCGATGGATTGCTTCTTCAATATCAGCGAATTCTTCAAAGTAAATTAGTTTGTCACAGTTATATTTGGCGGTGAAGGATTTAGGGTAAAACTTAGTTTTGTGTTCATACACGCGTTGTTCGAGATCACTGGTAACCCCGGTGTAGAGTACTGTGTTCTTTTTGTTTGTGAGTATGTAGATGTGATAACTTTTCACTCATATAAATATATAAAAGAAGGATGAGAATCTTAGTTAAGCGCCAATTAGATTTGTTTGAGTAATGGCAGACACTTCGCTAAGCATGGTGTTGTATTTCAGCGTTGAAATTCGGAATCTTCAATGGGCGTATTAAGAACTACCTTATCAATCGTGACAATAAGAATGGATTGTTCTTCGATTTTGCTAACTGATTTAAATGGAAGCTTAATACCATCCACTTCGCGATAATCGCTATAATAGATAGTTAACAAGGATCCACTCATCTCAATATTTTTAGAGGTAGCCTGCTTCATTATTAACTCAAAAGATTTATCGTCAAAAAAATAAGTTTCGATTTCTCCATTCTTTCGGGTGAACTTGATCTTGTAACACGCATGTTGCTGAATAGAATCCTTACCTTCCAATAGTGCAGCATGCCCTTTTTTCTGATAATGTAAAAAAATATTCTCAAGTTCAACATCGGCTTCATTGGCCATGGCGAGCGCTTCTTTGCCAGACAATAAAGTCGGAGAGGTTTCATCTTTGAAAGCATCAATTTTCCAACCCTTGACTCCATCATATGCTTGTTCGTAATACTTTCCGTTTAGGGGTACAATAAACTTGTATAGATTGGGTGCTTTAGAGTAAGAGGTGAATGGGAATTTTATGCTTCCATAGTCATATTCTCCAGAGGATATGATGGTTTTTATTTTCCCCCAACGTTGTTCTCCACCAATAAAGAGAATGTGTTTTTTAATGACATCATCAGCATCCTGAATGGAGGGTTGGCAGGAAATAAGTATAACTAGTGAGAAGAGTAACGTTATCAGTTTCATGGGCACCAAATAATGACAGCAAACTTAATACATGAGAAGTTCTTTGGCGGTAATGGGAGGTTTTATTTTTAACTCGGATGTAATCGATGTAAAATCAATGCTTGTTAACTAAGTTGCAGGAATAAATATTTTTGTCGATGAAGCCCTATTTCCAAACCTTGAGTCCTGAAGAGCTGGAGGGTTATGAGTTGGATCAGTTGCTCGCCTTGGGCTTTTATCGCATGCATCAAACCATCTTTACGGTTTCACATATCGAGCATGGTGAGTTGTACCGCGTACATTGGCTGCGGTATGCCGTTGAACATTTGAAACACCGCGCAGCTCACAGGCGTATCAGAAGCCGTGCGAAAAACTTTACTCATACAATTGAAGACGCAATCACCATTTTACCGGAACACAAAAATCTTCATGCGCGCTACCGTTCCTCCATTGATTTTGATGGAGCCTTCAGTATTGAAGAATGTCTTTTTGGCGAAGTTGATGAAGGCTCCAGTATTTATAAAACGAAATGCATTTCTGTTTTTGATGATGGGCAACTGATTGCCGCAGGATATTTTGACCTAGGTGATAGCGCAGCCGCCTCCATTCTTCATTTCTTCGATCCGCAATATGGGCGCTATAGTTTGGGTAAGTATTTGATTTTACTAACGGCTGATTACCTGAGAGAACACCACTATGAGTTTTATTATCCCGGCTATGTGGTGCAAGGCTTACCTAAAATGGACTATAAACTTTTTCTAGGAAGAGAGGAGGCACACTATTTTGATCCGGAGGATGCTACTTGGAAAAAATTTGATGAGCGTATTTTGATGCGTGATCCCTCAGAAGGCAACCAAAGGGTTAGTTAGAGCCTGTTCTTCCCACCCCAGATGTTTTTTGAAAATAAACCATCAAATTATGTTTTGGGAATTGGAACTTATTCATCATCCCAAAATGCAGGATCATTATAAAATATCAATTTTAATTATGATTCGAAAAAGCATACCTTCACGGATGATAGCGTCAGCTTTTGTGTAACAGGTGCTGGCCAGTTTGAAGATTTATTGTATGCAGTTTATGGGTTTAAGTAATATCAATTAACAAAAACGTCTTTATGAAATACATCTTATCACTCGGTTATTGTTTTTTTTTCTTTTCTATCACTTTTCAGTCCTATGGCCAAACAGAAAAGCCCAAACCTCATCTCAATCATACTGCAATCTTTGTCAAAGACCTAAAAGCCAGCAAATCATTCTATGAAAATATTATTGGATTAGATACCATTCCAGAGCCGTTTCACGATGGTAAGCATGCGTGGTTTAGCATCGGCACTGGTATTTCTTTACATATCATACAAGGTGCCGGCAAAAGGAAGGAATATTATAAAAATCAACATACCTGCTTTAGTGTTTTTTCTGTCGAGGCCTTTGCCACTATTTTATCGAAGAACAATCTTAGTTGGGAAGATGTGAAAGGCACAAAAAATGCAATTAATACCCGGGTGGATGGCGTGAAGCAACTGTGGGTGCAAGATCCAGATGGATATTGGGTTGAAATTAATGATGCAAAATAATTCTGTTTTAGGCACCACAACTCAAGTTAGTAACTGACTTAGGTGAGATCATGCGTAAAATTTGATTCCTAATTTATGTGTGCAAGACAGCAATAAAATTTTAAAACCTTCTTGAAGAAAGTACCTACATTCATAAAAATTCTAAAAAATCCCAATATGCAGAAAGTATTAATAAGAATTTTATCAATCGTCCTTTTGGTGATGGTTATCCTACCCTCTATCGCAAAAGACCCTAAACGAGAATTTTATTCCCTCATTATTTACCGTATAAAAAATAAGGCACAAGAAGAAGCGGTGGACCTCTATTTGAAAATGGCTTACTTGCCGGAAATGCACAAAGCAGGCAAAAATAAAATAGGGGTATTTAAGCCGATTGCCTCGGATACCATCGCTTTCGGAAAAGCGATTTATGTATTAACTCCTTACACTTCACTGGAGGAGTTTAATAAAATAACGAATGATTTATCCAATGGTCAGAGGTTGATGAAAGATAGCGGAGTGTATCTTGATGCAGCATACGATGAGCCGCCTTACGAGCGCATGGAAACGATTCTGATGAATGCATTTACCAATATGCCACAGATGGAGGCTCCCTCCCTCAAAGGTCCACGAAGTGAACGTGTCTACGAATTGAGAAGTTATGAAAGCGCTACGGAGAAACTTTATCGCAGCAAGGTAAAGATGTTTAATCAGGGGGATGAGATTGGTTTGTTTAAAAAACTACAGTTCAATGCGGTCTTTTATGCTGAAGTTTTGGCAGGAGGTAGAATGCCTAACCTGATTTATATGACCGCGTTTGAAAACAGGGCTTCTCGTGAGGAACATTGGAAAGCTTTTAGGGAGGATCAGCAATGGAAGACATTACTGACCATAGAAGAATATAAACACACCGTTTCTAAATCTGACATCATGCTATTGGCATCAACGGATTATTCAGATTATTGAATGATTGATTTTTGCTATGAACGCAAAGAAGTCCGTTGTAAAATATGCAAAGGAAAAAAAGTGGTGTAGATCTTACTGTCACCTTGTATAGTACTTTTTAACCTAAGTCTATGCAGCACAAAATTCTTCTTTTTCTTTTTATTTCCTCCTCCTGTTTTTCACAAACAAATGTTGAAAAAATAAAATGGATTCATGGTTCTGAGGATTGTAGCAAGAACAAAGATCCCTTTGCGCAGGTGATTGAGGTTGAAAAAGACACCTATATCATTCGCCAAAATAAATGCCTCAATTACGAAGCACCTTTTATCTATCTTTTTATTGGCAACCGAGAGGCTCTGTTGGTAGATACTGGAGCTAAGTCGCCTGATGGGTCGTTTCCACTGATTGCTATTGTAAGAAATATTTTAGAAGAAAAGAAAAACAAGACAGGCAAAAGCTTTCCTCTTAAAGTAATCCACAGTCATGCACACGGAGACCACAAAGCCAATGATGATCAGTTTCGCAATTTGCCTGACGTTGAATTAGTTGAGGCTACTATGGAATCTCTTATTTCGTTTTTTCAACTCAAAGACTGGCCGCAGAAATCATCTCCCTATGATTTGGGGAAGAGGGAAATTACCATCATCCCAATACCCGGTCATGATAAAATTTCAATTGCAATTTATGATTCGCAAACGAAGTGGCTCTTGACTGGCGATACTGTTTACCCGGGTCGCCTCTACGTAGCCGATTGGGTTGCTTTTAAAACCAGTATAGAGCGTTTGATTGAATTTGCTAACAGCCATATGGTTTCTTTTTTGATGGGCAACCACATCGAAATGTCTGATAAGGGTGGCGTGGATTATCCCACCGGAACAATTTTTCAACCACATGAGCATCGGCTTCCGCTCAACATAACTATTTTAAAAGAAATCAGAGAAACTTTCTTTAATAGAATGGAAGCGCCAACCAGAGAAGTCCACAGTGAATTTATCATTGAAGCAGTAAAATGAAGTAAGGACTGATCAGGGTTCGGGAAGCCGATCAACATCCTCTTTTAGCTTGTCATCGAATTTGGTAATTGATAATTTGATTCTAGTTCGAAAAAGGTTCAATAGGTTTTCAGGCTTAAACTAAACTTCCGAAATCGTCCTATATTTCAATTAACTTTGGGCTAAGAATTTAATTTAAGGCCAGCATGAAAATTTATACCAAAACAGGTGATCACGGAACTACTTCCTTATTTGGGGGCAAGCGTGTATCTAAAGCTGACTTGCGCATTGATAGCTACGGCACAGTAGATGAGTTAAATTCTTACCTCGGTCTGTTGCGCGACCAGGAGGTAAATCAAAAGCGTAAAGATGTATTAATTGAAATTCAAGATCGGCTTTTCACCATCGGCTCCATTCTCGCTACAGAGCCCGGCAACACCAAAGTTAAAATACCGTTGCTTACAGAATCTGATATTACTTTGTTAGAAGGTGAGATGGATAGGATGGAGGAAATGCTTCCACCCATGCGATTTTTTGTGCTGCCTGGCGGGCATGCTTCCGTTTCTTTTGGCCATGTGGCACGTACGGTTTGCCGCAGAGCAGAGCGTTTGGCTATCGCCCTCGATGAACAGGAGAAGATCAATCCATTGGTGATCAAATACCTCAATCGCCTCTCTGACTATTTGTTTATGTTGTGCCGAATGATGACGTTTGAATTGAAGATCGAAGAAACTCCGTGGAAACCAAGGATGTGAATTTATTGAATGACCCTATCAAGTAGACTCTTTCTTTTGTTTTTCCTGATCGCTGTTTCCGGTTACGGTCAAAAGCAACTCGTCTTTCTCAAGAATGAATCGGTGATTGCTCGCTTTACAGAAGGTGAGTATTTTAAATTCAAATTAAAAAATAAAACGATTAAGGAAGGCTACATTATGGAGGTCAACGAGTTCTCGATGATTACAGCCAATATTGATACGATTAGCTTTTTATCAATTGATAAAGTGGCCGGCAGACGCATAAAAGTTAGGGCGGGTGTCTTAGGCAGGGCATTGCTATATAGTGGGTTGGGTTACATTGCCATCGACCAACTGAACTCACTGGTGGGTTCAACCCAAAGTGGGTTTGATGATAGTGATCGTAATGCCCTTATTTTAGCGGGCGTTGGTGCCGGCATGATTTACATAAAACCTCGCTACCAAAAAGTAGGTCGTGGCGTAGTGATGCGGACGATAGATTATAACTCTTCCTATTATAAATTGGATCGCTAGTCGAGAAGGAGGCCTAGGGCGGTAAAAATAGATGATGATTGTTAGTTGCTTGTCCTTAGCTTGGCACTCGGTTCTTGCTGTTCGCCTGACCAGCTGTTAATTTATTTAGTTAAAATCTATTGTAAGCGATAAATAAGGCTACTGCCAAAAATATTATTGTTGCAGGAATGTCTTTGTATTCTTTTCTACGAATGTGATAGTCAAATGCAAGTGCCATAATTATAGCAATGCCAATTGATGCAAAGGGTGTTAAAATTGTCATAATGCCTGTTATCATTGGTACTATCATACCAATTGCACCCAAAATTTTAGCCAAGCAAATAACTAAAACAGATGTTGGCGAATATTCTGTAAGCCAAGTCAGTTTCGATTTTAATTTTTCTTTGAAAATCAAAATTATTGTTCCTGACGCTAAAAAAACTGTTGCAAGAATTCCTTGCATAACCCAAAGTGTTGTATTCATTTTTTTTGATTTTAATTGTTATTTATTTTGTTATTATTTCTATTGTCGCATTTTTAGCAAAAGTTATTTCATCTGTATAGGTTAGATTTTTTTGCTTTGAAAACCTTTTAAGCCACTCGCTTCGATTCCATTTTCTTGCTCCTTTTGTCGTCACTGTTTTCCAAACTATAAATGTCCAATTTGTTGAGGTATAGGGGTATTTCCATACTTCTACAACTGATGAGATAATCATTTTTTTTCCTGATGGAGTGAGAACTATTATTTTTCCGTTAGGTTTTAATACCCTTAATGCTTCATTGAATAGAAATGCTTTTGTGGTATCGTCAAGTAAGAAAAGAACCGAACAAAAAGTAACTACATCAAATTCATTATCGGTAAATTCTAATTTTTCGTTTACTCGCTGATAGTGAAATGAAACATTTTTGAGCGATATTTTTTTTCTCGCTTCGTTTATCATTGATGTATCAATATCAATTCCTGTTAATTGTAAATCTTCGTTTTGCTCATTTAGCAATTCTACTAATTTTCCTGGGCCTGTTCCAATGTCTAAAATCTTGATATTATTTTTATCGACTAAAATTCTATCAACTACTGGTTTTAGGAATAGCGGATACCAACTACTGGTTTGAGCTTTTAAAAATGCTTTTTGAGCCTTAATCGTTAGTGCGATCAGTAGAAAGGAAATTGTTATAATGATATATATTAACTTCATATTTAGTATAGTTAGATATGATTAAAAAAAATTACTCTGCGCTCAGAATATCTTTTAATGTTTTCTTATTCAATTCTCTTTTTATAACTTCTTCTACATTATTTAGAGATTCAATAACTGCCTTTTTAATGCTATCAGGTCTTTTACCTTTGGCGTTTAACTCAAAACTTGTTTGAAAGAGGGATTTTTGATTTTCAATGGCAAGTAAAATATCAAGTAGCGTAATTTTATCTGCATTTTTTGCAAACCGTACACCTCCATTTATACCTTCCTTCGATTCCAAAATTCCTGCTCGGATTAAATTATTGAATATCACAGATAAAGTCGGCTTTGGAATATTCAGCAAGTCAGACATTACTTTTGCGGAAATATATTCAGTTTCACCTCTCCTGATTTTGTCAGAGATAAAAGTTAAAACTAAAATTGATTTTGTAAAAGAGAGTGAGTATGCCATAACTATATATTCAACATATTTAGATTGCAAAGTTAAGCAAATATTTTTTACTACCAAATTTTTTTGAAAAAATTTAGTAGGTTACCTAAAAGGTCAATGTTGTTTTACGTCCTCCTGATTTGTATTTGTCGAAGGGTACAAGGGTGCAAAAGAATGACGCACAAACCGTATGCACATGTGTTGGCAGTAGTGCCGATATTCCGCTTTATTTTTTAGTTTTTGTATCAACGAAACCCTGACTTTGAAGCCATGTGTTTATTGCGTTATGTATTTCAAAATCAAAAACCAGAATTAATAGTTTCCTCATTTGTCCGTCTTGTCAGTTTATAAGTTGACCCTGATTTTTGCTAAGTCATTTTGAAATTTGTCGTTGATGTTGCTTTAATCTTTTGGGAAGATTCTCATCAAGCAGCAGTCTCATAGATTTGCTCGATATTTTTTGAGGTCACAATTTTGCTAGCGATTTCAATAACTGCAATTGCTTGCTCCTTTTTTACGGTCGGGAAGTCGTCCAGAAACTCGGCAAGTGATATCCCTTTCTCCAAATGGTCAAAAAGGGTCTGAATAGGAACTCTTGTCCCCTTAAAAACAGGGTTTCCTGATAGGATTTCCTTATCAATATTTATGTAGTCCTTTACTCGATACATAGTTTAAATGTACAAATTTTATCGGTAAACTTTTCTGTCCTGAAGGGCTTGCCGGCAACGTTGGGCGGAAGGCGGGCAAATTAATACCTACGTCCTATCCCACATGCCAAGATAAATAAAGAACTACACACTTCAATTACGCACAGTCCCGCCCGCTTGCCGCAAGCTATTTGTTGGCGGTAGTGGCTTTTCTCTCTTAAATGTCGACCGAGAATTTTAATCGTCCACCAAGGCCTTCTCGAATAATTCTCATCAAGGTTGTCAGTCTAATGTCGCTGGCGTTGTTCTCAATCCTTGAAATATAGTTTTTCGTTGTCCCAACTTTAATGGCTAG
>JAYVPS010000290.1:0-12481 GCA_043757225.1 Cytophagales bacterium
CATGCAAAAAGAGATTTTACAGATCAAATCCAAGAAAAACTCAAAAGAATAAACTATTTAAGAAATTAACTTAGCGGTTAACCCTGCCTGCCACTTCCACTAATGGTGGAGGCGGTAGGAAAAGGTGTTTATTCAAGAAGTTTGATTGTCTTAATGCGATTTATTTTCCCTGTTTTGGTACTAACGAATTGTTGGATGAAGTTAATTGCACGGGGATTTTCAAACTTGTCCAAAGAAGTTTTAAATTCCGTTTCCAGATCAGAAAGAAGTTGTTGATCGAATGGATCACCTTCGATTATTAATGTTACAGTCTGCCCAAGTATAGGGGATGGTAACCCACAGATGAAAAACCGGTTGATGATTTTTTTCTTTTGAAGTACAGAAATTATTTTCTGTTCAATTATTTCCGGGAATACTTTTATCCCCCCCGTATTGATGACGTTATCAAATCTCCCTAACCATTTAAACTGATTGTCATCCCTTAACTCAACTACATCGTTGGTAATAATTTCCTCTGACAGATATGGAGTTCGTATGCAAAGACAGTTTCGCTCATCAATTCTGATGGATATTCCAGGCAAGGCAATGAAGTAGTCAGATTTTTGTTCACCATTTACTTTTTTTAATGCGATGTGTGAGATCGTTTCAGTCATCCCGAAAGTTTCGTAAAATTGACATGAGAAAGATGGAAGTTGCTCTTTTGTTTCATCATCGAGCGGAGCACCTCCAATAATTATGTTCCTTATTTCATTGAAATACTTTTTTTGATTGGATTGAAGTATCGCTTTTAGTTGATAAGGAACCAAGGCAGTAAAATCAATTGGATCGTTGGATATTTTTTCAAAAGGATTGGCGGAGGGTTCTGTGATATAAATGTTAAGGTTCGATTCTAAACTCCTAACCAACATCATCCTTCCGGCAATGTAAAGCGGATCTAAGCAGACTAAAGAAGTTTGGCCTTCCTTAAGTCCCAAGGCTTGCGCAGTCATGCTTGCGCTCGCCATCATTTGCTTTCGTGTAAGTTGGATTTTCTTTGGATAGCCGGTTGACCCTGAGGTTTGGATTTCAAACATATTTTCCCCTTGTAACCATTCCTTACAAAAACTCAACGTATTTTTTTGGAAAGTAGTGTAAGGAAGGGTAAGATCTAAGGTTAACATCTCCTTAGCTGTGTATTTGAACTCTCCGAATTTTATCCAGCCGGTCATAGATCAAATTAATTGTGATCGGATTAATTCAATCTCTTTGCTAACATCTAAAAGGCTACTAAATAGCGTCAATTTTTTCAGTGTTCTCTTTAAGAATTCTTGGTGATTTTGTGTAGAGGGGTAAAAGGGTTTGTGCTTTAATGCTGATCTTATTTCTCCCCAATCGCTCAAGAATTTTAGAGTTGGGTCAGTGAAATAAGTTTCTGTAAATTTTTCCCAAATGTATTCTTCTGCTTCTTCGGTTGGGTGAATAAGGTCGCTTTTATAAAACCGATAGTCGCGCAAATCGTCCATCATTATTTCATAGGCTGGAAAATATTCTGAATTGTACTTTTGAATAATCTGACTACAAGCCACCCGTAGAATTGATTTGCTAAGCATGTTTTGCTCCAAGGTATCCTTTACATGCCTAACGGGGCTTACTGTAAGGATAGTTTTAATAGCCGGATTGATCTTTTCAATATCTTTTATTACTAGTCCAAAAGAGTTGACTATTTCATCTACGGTTAAAAGCTGCTTCGTAAAATTTGAAGCAGCAACTTTATGACAATTGCCTACGAGGTGTTTATTGCCGTTTCTTCTATAAACAAAAGCAGTTCCAAAAGTGATTATTAATACGTTGCAGCCTCTTAGTGCCAATTGGGCACTATCAATTGCGCTTTGGATTTTATTTATCAGGTCGGGTTTATTCAGAGCAGATAGATTCGAATGGAAATGATAGTTGTAATGAACTTCTTTGGTTTGAAGATAAGAAGCTTCATCTGGCAATTGATTTTTTATTGAAAAGTTAAGAAGCTGATTGATTGAAAATGGGTTGCAGACGACTCCAAAAGGATTGATAAGTACCTTGAATTTGTTGGAAAGCAGCTGATTCCCTATTGCTTCTGAGAAACACGAGCCAATTGTTAGGAAAGAATCCGTTAACCCAATTTTATTTTTTGCTGATTGTGCAATCAATTCTGTTCTCCAAGGTTTCATTTATGGTAAAAGTATCTAATTTTAGCGTTTGAAATTTATAACGATTAAAAACTATGCTATCCCAAAAGGAAATCGAAAAAATCCCGACCCAAATTTTCAAAACTTCAGAGGCTGCCTCTATTTTTGTGGCCAACGAGATTGCCAACCTTATCAAATCTAAACAGGCAGAGGGCAAACCTTGCATTTTAGGATTGGCAACGGGGTCTACACCAACCCGCGTTTATGCAGAGTTAATTGCGCTTCACAAGAAGGGATTAAGCTTCAAAAATGTTCATACCTTCAATCTAGATGAGTATTACCCCATGCAACCAAACTCTCTCCAGAGTTATGTTCGCTTTATGGAAGAACATCTTTTCAACGAAATTGATATTCCGAGGGATAATATTCATATTCCGAATGGTACGCTAGCAAAGGATAAAGTAGCTGAGTTTTGCAAAAACTATGATAAACAAATTGAGGTACTGGGTGGAATTGATTTGCAAATTCTTGGTGTTGGTCGTACGGGGCATATTGGTTTTAATGAGCCAGGTTCTTCAGAGCGTTCGCTGACTCGCCTTATCACCCTTGATCAAGTAACTCGCATTGATGCCTCAAGTGATTTTTTTGGTGAGGAAAACGTGCCTACCAAGGCTGTCACCATGGGAGTTGGTTCGATTTTAAAATCCAAGCGAGTGATTATGATGGCTTGGGGCGAGGGCAAAGGTGCTATCGTTAGAAGAGCAGTGGAAGGGGTTGTTACTGATCAAATTCCTTCCACCTACTTACAAACACACCAAAACACATTAGTAATTTTGGATGAAGCTGCAGCCTCTCAGCTCACGGCTGTAAAAACCCCTTGGCTAGTAGATAGCATTGAATGGGACGATCGTCTCATTAGAAAGGCGGTGGTGTGGCTCTGTCAATTAATAAAGAAGCCAATACTTAAACTCACCAACCATGATTATATGGAGCATGGTATGGGAGATATTATCACGGAGTTTGGATCGTCCTATAAAGTGAATATCAAGGTATTCAATCACCTTCAACATACGATTACCGGTTGGCCGGGAGGTAAGCCAAATGCTGAAGATACCAATCGGCCTGAACGAGCAAAACCGTTCCCGAAAAAAGTAATTATTTTCAGCCCACATCCTGATGATGATGTAATCTCGATGGGAGGGACTTTCATTCGCTTGGTCGATCAAGGCCATGAAGTTCATGTGGCCTATCAAACATCTGGGAATATTGCAGTATTTGACGATGACGCGATTCGGTTTGCCGATTTCGTCCGTGATTTTAACCTGTCTTTTGGGTTGAGTAAAGCGGATGGAGAAAACTTTTACAATAAAATTGTGAAAGACATAAAGGAAAAAAAACCAGGCGATGTGGATAGTCTTGAGGTAATGAAAATAAAGGGAATGATCCGCAGAGGGGAAGCGAAGGCAGGATGCCGCTATACAGGGATTCCAGATTCGCAGGCACATTTTCTGGATATGCCCTTTTACGAAACGGGGACTGTGAAGAAAAAACCATTGGGGGAAAAGGATATTCAGATCATTGTTGATTTGATCGAAGAAATAAAGCCTCATCAAATTTATGCTGCTGGTGATTTGTCTGATCCGCATGGCACACACCGCGTTTGTCTCTCGGCTGTTTATCAGGCTGTTGATCGTTTAAAGAAAAAAGATTGGATGAAAGATTGTTACTTGTGGCTCTACCGTGGTGCTTGGCAAGAGTGGGACATCGATCAAATTGAAATGGCTGTGCCATTAAGCCCTGACGAACTAATGCGTAAGCGGAGGGCTGTATTTAAACATCAATCCCAAAAAGATAGTGCTGTTTTCCCGGGCAACGATAAGCGTGAATTTTGGGTACGTGCCGAAGACAGAAATCACGCAACCGCTCAAGGCTACAATGAACTTGGGCTGGCCGAGTATGAAGCGATGGAAGCATTCGTTCGATATAAATTTTGATCTGATTTTTTTAATAGTAAATAGTTGATGAAGCATTTTGTTTCTTGGAATGTCAATGGAATTCGAGCCATTATAAAAAAGGAATTTATTGAAAGTGTCAGGGCTATGAATCCTGATGTGCTTTGTCTGCAAGAAACAAAGGCTGCAAAAGAAGAGACTTTATCGGCTTTGCAACTGTTACCGGAGTATAGAGTATTTGCCAATTCTTCTAAGGCAAGAAAAGGATATTCAGGAACTGCTATTATTACAAGAGAAGAGCCTATCAGTGTTACCTATGACATGGGCATTGAAGATTTTGACCAAGAGGGGAGGGTAATCACGGCAGAGTATTTGACTTATTTTTTAGTCACGGTTTACACACCCAATTCTGGTTCTGAGTTGATTCGCTTGGACTATCGACAAAGTTGGGATGATGCTTTTCGAGATTATTTGCTTTGGCTTGGTAAGAGGAAGCAAGTAATCGTATGTGGGGATTTTAATGTAGCACACCAACCTATTGACCTTTCTCGACCAAAAGAAAATTACAATAAATCGGCAGGCTACACCCAAGTAGAGATTGATGGTTTTAGTAAATTAAAGGATGCCGGGTTCGTAGATACATTCCGGTATTTCTATCCAGATACGGTAAAGTTTTCTTACTGGAATCAGATTTTTAATGGACGTGAGAAAAATATTGGTTGGCGTATTGACCATTTTTTGGTTACCCAAAAGACGTTGCCTAATGTTAAAGAGGCGATGATATACAATGAATATTTTGGATCCGATCATTGCCCGGTGGCAATCAAGGTTGAAATCTAGGCGACTCGTTCGATATTAGCACCTAACTTTTTTAATCTTCCCTCAATATCCTGATAGCCGCGATCAATTTGCTCTACGTTGGATATTTCACTTTCACCTGAAGCCGATAGAGCTGCAATTAACAAAGCAACGCCCGCACGTATATCCGGAGAGGACATCTTAATTCCGCGGAGCAATTGTTTTCGCTCTAGCCCCATGATGCTGGCCCGGTGTGGGTCACACAAAATAATTTGAGCGCCCATATCAATCAGTTTATCAACAAAGAACAACCGGCTTTCAAACATTTTCTGGTGAACTAATACGTTGCCTTTGGCTTGGGTTGCCACAACTAATACGATGCTCAATAGGTCGGGCGTAAACGCTGGCCAGGGGCCATCAGAGATAGTAAGGATAGAGCCATCAATGAACGTTTCGATTTCGTACTTTTCTTGGGCTGGTACAAAAATATCATCTCCTCTAAATTCCATTTTGATGCCAAGTCTGCGAAACATTTCTGGGATAATCCCGAGCATATCGATGCGGCAATTTTTGATCGTAATCTCGGATTGCGTCATCGCTGCCAAGCCGATGAAACTACCGATCTCAATCATGTCCGGTAGCAATGTGTGTTCTGTGCCATGAAGTTTTTCAACCCCTTCAATAGTTAATAGGTTTGAGCCTATTCCACTGATTTTTGCCCCCATACGGTTGAGCATTGCGCAAAGCTGTTGGAGGTAGGGCTCGCAAGCAGCATGGTAAATTGTTGTTGTTCCTTTGGCGAGTACAGCAGCCATAACGATGTTGGCTGTACCTGTTACCGATGCTTCATCTAGCAGCATGTAGCAGCCCTTCAGGTGCGTAGCGTCAATGTTATAAAGATTTTCTTCTGCGTTGTAATTGAATTTAGCGCCTAGGTTTTGAAAGCCAATGAAGTGCGTGTCTAATCTTCTTCTGCCAATTTTGTCACCGCCAGGTTTGGGAATGTTTGCTTCGCCAAAGCGCGCTAGGATAGGACCTAGAAGCATCACCGACCCTCTTAAGGATGAGGCTTTTTTTCGATAGGCGTCAGTTTTTAAAAAATTGAGATTGACAGAGGAGGCTGTAAAACGAAAAGAGCCCTGTCCTAATTTTTCTACGTTGCATCCTAAATCACCGACCAGCTCAATTAATTTATTAACATCAAGAATATCGGGAATATTGTGAATAGTGATAGGCTCGGCTGTTAGCAGGGGAACGCAAATAACCTGAAGCGCTTCGTTCTTAGCTCCTTGTGGGATGATTTCGCCTTTTAGTTTCTGCCCGCCCTTTATTTTGAAAGAACTCATTGATCTCTTCTGCGGTGTGGATTATTGTTGCGTCTGTTTTTGTTGAATCGCTGATTATTGCGCGGGTTACGATTGTCTCCGCCTCTGTTATCACCACCTGGGCGTGGCGCTTTGCGCTCGCGATATAATTTCTCAAAAAGATTCTCTTCACGCACCTTTTCTAAGTCAAGGATCAATTTACCTTGAGATAGAATTTTGAGATCTTTTACGATGACGGAATCATCCAATGTCTCTTTGTTCCAGTTGCTATAGAACGTTTTCATCAGCTTGCCAAGGTAGATAGCGGCTTCTTCGCGTTCTTTAGGATCTTCTTTTTTTATAGCCTCCTTAATCAATCGCTCTACATTTTTTCCATAGTGCTTAAATCGAACTTCGCTTTGTGGATATTCCATTTTCCGGGGCTTCTTAAAAAGAATGGTGCGGTCAGGAGTTGTGAATGGGTTGTCGATATCTAAATTAAAGTCAGCGATGATATAAAGATCGTCCCACATACGTTGGGGATTTTCGTGGGGCTCTTTTACTACAGGTGCGAGTTGTTTTATTAACTCGATAAGGGTGGTGGCCATTTGTGTGCGTTTGTCCTTATCAGGAATGGTGCGAATGTAATTCACCAATTTCTGAACATTACGGCCATATTCTTTTAAAATAATTCCTTCGCGCTGTGTGTTGTATTCTCCGATCATTTTTTTATAAGATTATCAACAAGTATAATTTCAATTTCATTTATTTTGGAAAGGCCGAAGTCATTAGTTATAAATTTGTTGCAACCAAAACTTATTGCAGTAGCCAATTGAAGCGAATCAATAGTTTTTAAGTAATATCAAACAACAGCCTTTCCAATACCCCTTATTTCGTCTAAAGATTTTATCAATAACTCTCTTCTTTTAGCTTAGTTGTCAGAATAGAATGCAATTCAACCTGACGTTCCAGCGGGAGGCTTTCAATTTCACGTATGATATCCTTTAAATCCACTAATTGTTGTGTATTTTGAGTTTTGCAAAACTAAGCAATAACGTCTTCTCTCCAAAATCAGCGAAATTGATTTTGGCTTTCCTTTCTGCACCTAATTCTTCCATTTTTACCACTGTCCCAAAGCCAAACTTAGGGTGTTCTACCTTCATGCCTTCCGCTAATCCCCGTGTATCGCTTGGCACAAAATCAACTGCTGGTCTGTAGGTGGTCTTATGGATTGGCTGTGAGCTCACTGTCTTTTTCATTCCGCTCACAAAACTTTTGGCAAAGTTGGGGTTGGGTGCCACAGAATCTATGCCGCCAAAGCGGGTACTTACTTTAATGAATCGAGGATTGATGTCATCTAAAAAACGACTGGGCTCGCAATTCTTCAATCGCCCGAAGCGGTAACGCGAAAGTGCATAAGAAAGAAATAATTTTTTCTGCGCACGTGTGATGGCGACATAAAACAATCTTCGCTCTTCCTCTAATTCCGCTCGACTGCTCAACATCATTTGAGAAGGAAAGAGGTCTTCCTCCATCCCCACGATGTAAACATTTTTAAACTCCAATCCTTTAGCCATGTGGATGGTCATGAGTGTTACCTTATCAGGATCGTTGTCTTTGTTATCGTCTTGTCCTGTAACTAATGAAACTTCTTGTAAAAAAGCGCCCAGACTTTTATCCTCTTTTTCAGGATCGTCTACATATTCCTTTATCGCGTTGAGCAATTCTTGAACATTTTCGTAGCGACTCAACCCCTCTGCGGTTTTATCTTCATATAATTCTTTTAGTAAGCCAGAAGACTTGGCGATTTCTGAAGCAGCCTCGTAGGCGTCATTATTTTGAATCTCAACGCCAAATCGTTTTATCTTGGTAACGAAATCATCGATGGGGCCTGTAGCCCGACCGCCTAAAAATGCATTGGCATTTTGAACTACCTCCCACAGTGTGATGGCATGATCATTTGCAGCAACAATCATTTTATCGATTGATGTATCTCCTATGCCACGCTTGGGTAAATTGATAATTCTGCGAAAAGAAGCCTCGTCTTGTTGGTTCAGGGAGTAACGCATGTACGCCAGTAAGTCTTTAATTTCTTTGCGTTGATAGAAGGAAAGGCCACCTACTACCTTGTACTTGATGTTCATTCTTCTCAGTGCCTCTTCAATGGAGCGCGATTGACTGTTGGTTCGATACAAGACTACAAAATCACTGAACTTATATTGATGTTGCATCTTTTCTTCAAAGATGGAGGAAGCTACGAGCTTGCCTTCTTCATTGTCAGAAACAGATTTGATCAATTCGATTAAATTGCCTTCGTCATTGGCTGTCCATACATTTTTAGGTAGCTGTGCTTTGTTTTTAGCAATGACGGAATTGGCAGCTTCAACAATGGTTTTGGTAGACCGATAGTTTTGCTCTAGTTTTATGATACTTAAATCTGGATAGTCTTTTTCAAAGTTTAAGATATTGGTGATGTCGGCTCCGCGAAAGGCATAAATACTTTGTGCATCATCACCCACTACACAAACGTTTTGGCGCACAGCTGCCAACTTTCGTATAATAAAATATTGGCAGAGGTTGGTATCCTGAAATTCATCTACCAAAACATAATGAAATCGCTGTTGGTATTTGTTTAAGACTTCAAGGTGTTCTTTAAATAACTTATCAGTATTGAAAAGCAAATCATCAAAGTCCATAGCCCCCGACTTAAAGCATCGTAGTGCGTAGGCTTTATAAATATTTCCTATCTCTGGTCTCATGCTGGCGGCATCGTCACCCATCAACATAGGGTTAGCAAGGTAATCTTGCCAAGAGACCAATCTGTTTTTAGCGGACGAGATTCGGTTATAGATAATATTTGCTTTGTATTGAGTTTCATCTAATCCCATTTCTTTTACAATGGCCTTCATCAATGACTTGGAATCATCTGTATCATAAATGGTGAAGTTATTCGGGTAGCCAAGATGATGCGCTTCCGCACGGAGAATGCGGGCAAACACGGAGTGGAACGTGCCCATCCACAAGTTGCGGGCATCGGCACCCACCACCTCTTCAATGCGGTTACGCATTTCTTTGGCAGCTTTGTTTGTAAAGGTGAGCGCCAAAATGTTGAAAGGATCAACATCGTGGGCATTTATCAAATTGGCGATTCGAAAGGTGAGTACTCGTGTTTTGCCAGAGCCTGCTCCAGCAATCAACATACAAGGGCCTTCCGTATTCAGTACCGCTTCGAGTTGTGGCTCGTTAAGCGTTTGCAAGTAGTCATTCATAAATCAACCCGCAAGTTAAAGGTGATAATCCTAAAGAGGATGATTAATCAGTTTTAATTTTACTTTTATGTAATGACTATATCTCCTTTGATAGTTTAGATTATTGCGACATTATACTGATTACTTGAAGGTTATGTAATTTATTGATCTTTGGAGTTTCTTTTCAGCCGCTGATCTCTTCTGCACCCTCCTTTTGTTTTGGTCCCTTGCTTAAAAAGCCAAGTAGGCTTATTCCCTCAATGACTTGGAGAATCTGCCAGCCATCAGAGAGAAAATCATACTTTTATCATTGAATGAATAATTGATAAAGATAAATTTGTTTATGCTGAAATTGGCAGACTATGCTACATTTGCAGGCAAAATTTTATACTGGAATGGTGAGAATGGCAACGTCTAAATTGGAATTTAAACTCGGAAGAAAATGATCAAAGTAGGAGAGATATTAGTCTCGGATGATATTAAAGAGGTGGAGTTTGTTTGCCATTTAGAAAAATGCAAAGGCGCCTGTTGTGTAGAAGGTGACTTGGGCGCGCCCCTGGAAGATGATGAACTTGCCATCATGCACGAAATTCAAGAGCAAGTAAAGCCCTACCTAACTCCCGATGGATTAAAATCCATTGCAGCACAAGGGCCATATATTTTAGATGAAGATGGCGACTACTCAACTCCTACTATCAAAGGAAAAGAATGTGCTTATGCCCATTACAACGAACTGGGTATTTTAAAATGTGGCATTGAACAAGCTTACTTGGATGGAAAGATCAACTATAGAAAACCCATCTCGTGCCATCTTTATCCGATTCGCATTACTAAAAACAAAAAAGGTTTCGAAGCGGTGAACTATCACAAGTGGAGCATCTGCTCGGCTGCCTGCACGTACGGAAAATCGTTGCAAGTTCCTCTTTATAAATTCTTGAAAGACCCCCTCATTAGAAAATACGGAGAGGGTTGGTATCAGGAGTTGGTAGGGAAGGTGGAGGCCAAGTAAAAAGCCCCTGATTTCTCAAGGGCTTTCACTCTCACAATGGAATTCCTGTGAGGGCAATGCCAAGATTGAAAAATCCGGCCAAGAGGGAGCTTACAAAAAAAACAATCGATGGGGAGTAGCGGTCTGAAATAGTCAATAGTGCAAAGACCAAGGTGCCTATTATAAATCCGAATTGGATGGCACTGGTGAGATCAGCCAAAAAACCGGGAGCCAACTGAAACGCTGAAGTAATTTCAGTTATGATTGAGTTGCCCGCAAACCAAAGAGAGGTACAAAAAATTGCGACACCGCTATGATTGGTAAGATTAGTCGTGGCCTCATTGGACAGGGTCAGTTCAACGCGTTGAGTGGATGTATAAAATATTTATCGATTTGATACAATTCAATTGGGGTATTGCTAAACCGATTAATGGTGTACTGAAGCCGTTGGCTATAATGGACAAGCTCTATGAAATAATTGACATGGCATAAATCATCTGCGGCAAGGTATGATTCAAGTTTACTAGGGTCTTGCTCGAGTTCAATGAGTATCTTCTCTGTTCCCTCTTGGTTCATCAGGTGAATGGATTTGAAATATTGACTATCAGTTATTGTCAACAAGTTATCCAACAGCTCAGGCTCCAAGTACATTTTAAAATCACTGATAAATGTCTTTAAGTCATTGGTAATGGTTTGATGATAATTTTCAAAGCAGTTTTTAATGGATTTATTATGAAAAAATAATTTCCATGACTCTGGATCATGAGTTGACACCATTTCAAATTGCTGATGGATGTTGGCAAGGGTGACGAGCCTGGGGTAGATTCTCAGCAGGTCTTTTCCGCTTTCAACCTTTTCAGATGGTAGATACTGCCAGACCAAATGTTTCCAAATTGAAAAATAAGAGGCGATGATGGATTGAACTTCTCTAAGGATTCGCTGATCGATAGGAATTCTTTTTTGGCGATCCCTCCGCTCTAGCATCTTATTGATTATAAAGACAGTAAGGGCAACACCTGTAATTTCTGAAAATAGGTTGAGTCCGTAATCCTTGCTTTGGTCGAATTGCAATAGCAAAACTGATAGAACAAGACTTCCTATAAGTACAAACTGGAGATCATACTTTTTAAAAATTTTAAGAGTTCGGTTCTGCAATGGCTTTTGGAATTAGTACAAAAGAGAATAGATCAATCTTCTGCAGTCAGCGGCTCGATTATAGTAGATATCTTGCAGATCAAGTTGGCAGGAAATCCACCTAATTGAGCGTGCTTCATGATCAACTCTTCGCTGGGCGAGAGGTACACGCAATAGATCTTGTTGCCAGCCACATAACTCTGTATCCATTGTATGTCTGTGCCCAACTTGCAAAGCACGTCTCTCGATTTTTGGGATATGGCTTTGAGTTGTTCACCCGTTAGCAGGCCGGCTCCTGGTATTTCTCTTTCGATAATGAATTTTGGCATATCTCTGTGTTTTCTCGATAAATCTATGGAATAGTTAGAATATTTCAAAGCAAGATTGTTAGGGGTGGATAATTGGATTGCCTTGGCTGATGAATGAATGGCTTGAGAACTTTAAATATCGCATTGACCTTTCAGTTTGGATTTTTATAATAGCAATTGTGATAACGTCTTTTATTGCTTTCCTGACAGTTGGTTATCAGTCATTTAAGGCTTCGTTAATGAACCCCGTTGACTCATTAAAAGGAGAATAATTACGTTTGGACAAAAGTTCATTCTCCGAAAACCACACCAATGCCACACGTGCCGACACACAGCCAAAGCACTGGCATCCGTGTGGTTGAGTAACGTGTGACTGCGACACTGTGCATAACAAAATGTTTGCGCAATGGTGGGGTTCAGTGTAAGCTATAAGTTTATATCTTCGTTCAACGTTTGGTCACGTGGGACAGTGAAGTATTTCAAAGTCCCACCACTGCGCAAACACAAACGTTGGCTGCAATTCCCCGTATTTCCGAGACGAAAATCAATTTCGAAAGCTAACGTTAGACCATCCGGACAATTACCGCGAGATCGAAATTTCTGCT
>JAYVPS010000291.1:0-3332 GCA_043757225.1 Cytophagales bacterium
AAAGATGTGATGTAATAATTTGATGTCTGGGGTTTCGATAGCTTTTTCCCCAAACCTAAACTTTTTTTAATTTACTCCCCAACTTTTAATGCTGACCCAGCACTTCGGCCAGGGATAGAAACGGAAAGCCCGCTAAGGGTGGGGCTATGCGTGGCGCGGACTTGGAGTGTATAGCCCGGTGGCCTTGCGCCTCGCTTGGCCAGGCCGCCAATCTACGCTAACGCTTCGAAAGCAAGCCCACAATCACTAATAAAATCAGCCATTTGTTGATATTGGTTAAGGCTTATTGCGAATTCTGAGGGGCACTTGACGGCACAAGAGTATCGATGGGCAGGCTGGTATTTTACTTGTGAGCAACTTAACAAAGGATTGGTTCAAGTCCATGCTCGGAAATAAAAGAACCGTTTATAAAATGCTTGCTTTTTTATGGAATTAGCTTCCATTCTTAGGATGGATTTTAAACCCGATTCCTATATTTGTATTCTATAATTTAAGTTTATGTTAGCAATTACCTCCATCGTAGCATTTACAGTCGTCATCTTATTATTAGTTGGCCTGTTGATTATTGCACAAAGAAGTTTGGTACAGTCTGGCCCCGTCAAAATTGTGATCAATGGCGAGAAAACCATTACGGTTTCTGCCGGCACTTCGCTGCTCAGCACACTGGCGAACGAAAAAATATTTTTGCCTTCGGCCTGTGGCGGGGGCGGCACTTGCGCCATGTGCAAATGTGTGGTGGAGTCGGGTGGTGGTGATGTACTGCCTACCGAAGTGGGTCACCTGACCCGTGCAGAGCAAAAAGACCACGTGCGGCTGGGCTGCCAGGTGAAGGTGAAGCAAGATTTGAACATCCGCATACCCGAAGAAATTTTTGGTATCAAAAAGTGGGAGTGCGAAGTGGTGAGCAACTACAACGTGTCTACATTCATTAAAGAGTTTGTGGTAAAACTCCCTCTCGGAGAAACGTTGAAGTTTGAAGCTGGCGGCTACATACAAATTGATGTACCCGCTATTACCACAGATTTTAAAGGGATGGACATTGCTCCTCATCCTGAGTTAGGCCATAGCAATCCTGAAGTTTTCAAACCGGATTGGGATAAGTTCAAGCTATGGGGATTGAAGATGAAAAACGAAGAACCGATTTTTCGCGCTTATTCCATGGCCAACCATCCTGCTGAAGGAAATATTGTGATGCTGAACATTCGTATTGCTACACCACCGTGGGATAGGGCGAACAATAAATGGATGGATGTCAATCCGGGTATCTGTTCTTCGTATGTATTCTCTCGCAAGCCTGGCGACAAAGTAACGATCTCTGGCCCTTACGGGGAATTTCATATCAACAAGACGCAGCGCGAAATGATTTACATTGGCGGTGGTGCCGGCATGGCTCCACTCAGAGCACAGATTTTCCATTTGTTCCATACAGAAAAAACTACGCGCAAAGTTTCCTATTGGTATGGAGGCCGCTCGAAGAAAGAATTATTTTATACAGATCATTTTAGAAACATAGAAAAAAGTTTCCCGAATTTTAATTTTCATATTGCGTTATCTGAACCGTTGCCGGAAGACAATTGGAAAGTAAAAAAGAGTTTAGAGGATAAAGAAGCAGACGGCTATACCGGCTTTATTCACAAATCTCTGTTTGATAATTATTTAAACAACCACCCGGCACCAGAAGATGTTGAGTATTATCTGTGCGGCCCACCGCTAATGAATGCAGCCGTGTTGAAGATGCTAGATGACATGGGCATTCCTAAAGAAAATGTAAGGTTTGATGATTTTGGAGGGTAACCTTTGAGAGTCTTCTTAGAAGGCTGTTTCGCTAATACGAGGCAGCCTTTTTTATACCCTAACTATTCATATCAATTAAAATTGGTTTTGTCTATCTTTATACTGCCATGACTATTGAGCAAATTAAAAAGATCGTAACTCCAATACTACACCGGCACGGTGTAACTAAAGCTGCTTTATTTGGCTCTATGATAACCCAAGCCAGCCATAAAGATAGCGATGTGGATATTTTAATTGAACTAGATGATACCTATAGCCTTCTCGATTTTGTAGGAATAAAGTTGGATTTGGAAGATGCCTTAGATAAAAAAGTTGACTTGGTTGAATATGGAGCAATAAGGCCTGCATTAAAAAAATATATTCTCAAAAACCCAATTCCAATTTATGGGTGATAAGCGTGAGGTTGGTCTATTTATTGACGATATTCTGGAGTGCATTCAAAAAATTGAAGAATATTCGGCCAATCTCTCTGAAGAAGAGTTTAAGGTCAATTTTAAAGAGCAAGACGCTATTTTTAGGCGACTTGAGATTATTGGTGAAGCTGTCAAAAACATCCCGGAAGAAATAAGAATCCAATTCTCTGAAATACCTTGGCGAAAAATTGTTGGGCTAAGAGATGTTCTTATTCATAATTATTTTGGGGTAATGCCGAATAGACTCTGGAGGGTAATTAGGCAAGACATTCCTTCTTTTAAAATTCAAATCACTCTCGTAAAAGAAAGGTTAATAAAATAAACATGGACCTCACTATTCTCTTTTCCCCAATTCCCGAAGCAATCTATTCGGCCAACTATGCCAACAACTCTCTTTATAAAAGCATAAAAGTTTATAGCGAAAAAATGCCCGACTTTATCGGAGCACAAATGGCTATTGTTGGAGTAAAGGAAGAACGTGGCACTACTTCAAACCAAGGCTGCGCCAAAGGGCCCGATGAAATCCGAAAAAAATTATATCATCTTAAAAAAGGATCTGGCAATTATCGCATCGTTGATTTGGGGAATTTAAACCAAGGCATTGATTTAGATGAAACCTATGTACGCCTTAGCGAAGTGTGCCGAATCTTGTTAGAGAATAACGTGCTTCCGATTATCATTGGCGGTACTCACGATCTTGATTATGGTCAATACCGTGGCTATGAGGAAATGGAAAAACTCATCAGCCTATTGAACATTGATGCCTTTTTGGATTTGGAAGAAGGGAAAGAAAATTCACCCTCCAAACAACACATCCACAAAATTCTATTGCACGAGCCCAACTACCTACTCAGCTACACGCACCTCGCTCACCAAACATATTTAATCGATCCTATGTCGGCTTCAATCTTAGAAAAACTCTACTTTGAAGCCTTTCGCGTTGGACAGATGAGAACTAATCTGGCAGAGATGGAGCCCGCTATCCGCAATGCCGATTTGCTTTCATTTGATGTTACGGCTATCAAATCGGCCGATGCACCTGGCAATGCAAACGCACAGCCATTTGGTCTTACAGGTGAAGAAGCATGTCAACTTTGTTGGTATGCAGGCATGAACGAAAAACTT
>JAYVPS010000292.1:0-12440 GCA_043757225.1 Cytophagales bacterium
CAAAAGTTGAATCAATATCCAGTGCAAAATTGAAATCGCCAATAGCCCCATAAAAATCACGTAGTCCCATTTTGGCGCGGCCGCGTAATGAAAAAACATTTTTGTTTTTAGGATTGGTCTCCAGTATTTTAGTTATGTCAGCCTTTGCCTCTATAAAATTTTTGGAAGCAATTTTTCTTTTGGCAACATCCAATAGTTGATCGACTGTTTGTGCCGCAAGGCCAAATGGAAGGAGAAGAAAAGTGAAAGCGATTATCTTTTTCATGTACATTCAAATCAAGACAAGCAAGTTAGCAAGATTTGATGGAATGTAATATGAAGCCTACTTATTTAATCGTACGGCAAATACACAACTACCAACTGGTGTCGTTGGTTTTTAATATTTCTTCAATAGCGCGCAATATTTTCTCCTTTTCTTTAATCTCTGTAGGTAGTTGACCACCCTCAGAAGCCAAAATTATCTTACGAAAGGAATCTATATCCGCGGATAATAGTTGAGCAGTAGTTTTGAGAATATTTTTTACGTTTTCCATAACCAATTTTAGAAGAGTCGCCCACGGAAGCCTCTATGGTGGTGTCGAACGCGGATGGGGCTAATCCAAACATAACCATGCCTACGGTGATGCCATCTCCGGAAGTCGGTTCCTCCAACTGCCGACTCACAGGACGGTGCAGCCCTTACAGTAGAACTAGAAGCCTTAATCTTCTGAGCATTTGCAGAGTGTAGACTGGCCATTAAGATGATAATGAAAATGAATAAGGAAAATGAAATGGGCTTTTTCATAATTTCTGAATTTGTTGTTTAGAGAAGGTTGCCTTCAAGTAGTTTAATCGCCACTCAAACTATTTCTTAAAACATTATTCTGAGAGAAACGTACCTTGCTTTAATTTAAAGTCACTATTATGATTCGATTGTTGATTATTGTGTTGATAAGCGGTTGTTCTCTCTTTGCTTGGGGGCAAGAAAAAGCATTGGACATGAAGATGGACTTTGAAGACTACGACCCTCCCTCTACCTTGAAAGTGGAAGAACACCGCATCACTAAGTCGAAATTCCCTTTTATAGATATTCACAACCACCAAGGCAGCATGAACACAGCTGATTTAAGTGGCTTAATTAAGGAGATGGACAAGCTCAATATGGGCGTGATGGTCAACTTGAGTGGTCGCGGCTTTCGAAGCAGCGGTGATCATTTAGAAAAATCTGTTGAGAATATTAGTAAGCAGTTTCCTACTCGGTTTGTTTTGTTTACCAATGTTGATTTTGGTGCAATTGATGACTCAGAATGGACAGCACGCACGGTAAAACAATTAGAGGAAGATGTGAAGCGGGGTGCCAAAGGATTAAAAATTTATAAAAGTCTGGGCATGTTTAACAAAGACAGTAAAGGCAATCTCATTCACATAGATGATTCGCGAATTGATCCGGTGTGGGCGAAGTGTGGTGAGCTGGGAATACCAGTGTTGATCCATGCAGCCGACCCAAAGCAATTTTGGGAACCGATCGATAAAAAGAATGAGCGGTGGCTTGAATTAAAATTACATGCCGGCCGCAGGCACGATACTGACTCAATAAAGTGGGAGAGCATTATAGCCGAGCAACATAATATATTTAAGAAACATCCTAAGACAATCTTTATCAACGCTCATTTAGGATGGTATGGGAGTGACCTGAAAAAATTAGGACAGATGATGGATCAAATGCCCAATATGCAAACTGAAATAGGTGCCGTCATTGCGGAGTTGGGCAGACAACCCCGTGCAGCAAAAGCGTTTTTAACTAAATATCAAGATCGTGTTTTGTTTGGCAAAGACAGCTGGGTGCCCGAAGAGTACGAAACTTATTTTCGCGTGCTTGAAACGGAAGATGAATATTTCCCTTATCATAAACGTTACCACGCATTTTGGCGAATGTATGGCATTGGCCTGCCTGATGATATTCTGAAAAAGATTTATTACAAAAACGCCCTTCGCATTTTGCCGGGGATGGACAAGAGCCAGTTTCCTAAGTAGAGGTGCTAGCAACACCTAAGGCGCGAACGATCTGAGGAAAAGACTTAAATTGGAACAAAGTAATAACGAAATGAAAAATAAGTATCTAGACTTTGTATCGGACAAACACTTACTAAACTGCATTGAGAATCTTCACAAAGCATACCTGAGAGCCAAGCAAAATATCTCAAATCAAAACTTCTACGCGAACAAAGTTGACACGGTAAAATCGACTTTTGACTCAAAGTTCAATGATATTGATGAGGAGAGTCTAATTCAAGCCGAAATACTGCGACAAATCGACAAATCAATCAATAACTCAATCGGGACTTTCCATGAACAAGTGCTTGGTGGCATTAAAGGTTACGAGATTGGAAACTTGAGCGGTTTTGACATAAAAGCAAAAGACGATACATTGTTCGCTGACATCAAGAATAAACACAACACGATGAACAGTAGTTCTGCAGAAGCATTGTTTCAAAAATTGGCGAGATACGCCAACGACTACAAGAAAGCAAAGTGTTATTGGGTTCAGGTTTTGGCAAAAGGAAGTTTTTGCGAATTATGGTCTGGTGAAATTAACAGCAAAGAATATTCCCACAGCAGGGTTTTTAAAATTTCGGGAGACCAATTTTACGCTCTTTTGTCCAAACAAGAAAACGCATTTCTCCAACTGTATAAAGCTTTACCCATTGCTATAAATGACTATTTGAATGCATCTAAAGAAAGTGGCGAACTAGAGGAGAATTCTGCCTTAGATGAAATAAAATGGCAGACAAAAAAATCTAAGAGAAGTATCTTGGATCAAATCACGTTTGAGAATTACAGTTACTATTTAGGTTTTGACAAACTGTAGTAAGTATTCAAAAACTTGATTATCGAGTAGCCAACTTCTCTTCCCAAATTGACAGGAACTGCATTGCCAATTTGTTTGTATTGCTGGGCTATCGACCCTTCAAATTGCCAGTCGTCAGGAAAGGTTTGGATGCGTGCGTATTCTCTTATAGTGAACGGCCTTGTTTCATCTGGATGACACCTTTCAGTTTGTTTTTGAGCCGGACTGCAAGTCAGCGTTAGACACGGTTCATTCCATCCAATTCTTCTTGCCATTCCGGTTTTTCCGCCACCGAGATAAAAGCTGCCTCCCATAAATTTCTTTTGAATTTTCAAGGGCAAATCTCTCCAATATCCCTTAGGCGGAACTAAATTAAGAACTGCTATTTTACTTTTAGGATATTTTGCCCCTGTGGATTTAGGAACGTTTGAATTAAATAGTTCACCCTTCTTCAACGCATCCTTTAGTGTATAGACTTTCTTGTATGGTTTAGGATATTCAAATTGAATCTTTATATCTTTCCGAATACCGACTAAAATCAAGCGCTCTCTTTTTTGGGGAACTCTATAATTAATAGCTTTCAACACATCTACAGGGACAACGTTATATCCGATTTCATCCAAAATTGAAATCATTCCTTTCAACGTTTTCCCTCCTTCATGGCTCAACAGTCCTCGAACATTTTCACCTAAACAAACTAAAGGATTTACTTGTTGGACAACTCTTGCAAATTCATAAAACAAAGTACCCCTAGCATCGGCTAATCCCAATTTTTTTCCGGCATAGCTAAAAGCCTGACAGGGAAATCCACCGGTAACAACATCGACTTTACCGTGATATGCAGAAAAATCAAATGACTTAATATCACCTTCTAATACGTTCCATCTGGGTCGGTTCTTCCTCAAGGTTTGACAAGCCCATTTGTCTATTTCATTTAGTGCAACGCATTTTAGACCAGCCAATTCCATTCCAGCTGCCAGTCCACCAGCTCCTGCAAACAATTCCAAAACCTTATAGCTTTTTAATGGCTCTACATAATTGGAAACAGATTCCTTTTGACTATCACTAAACTCCGAAAATAGAGATTCAACTTCCTCCCGCTTATATACACGGTAATTGCTCATAGGCTCGCGGACAGCTAACAATTTCCCCTCACGATCCCATCTTCTGAGAGTTTCTTTACTCTTACCAATGTATTCTGCAGTTTCGGATAGCGTCAAGTATTCATTCATAACCAAATTATTTAACCTTATACAATGGTTACAAATCTATAACTTTTTGGTTACAGACAGATGATCCGAGAAAGAAATATAAATCTGTGACAGAGACAGAGAAACAGGCACCGCTACTAATTAATGTTAGCTCAATAGCAGGGGTAATGTATAAGCTATAAGCTTCTATCTTCGTTCCCTAATAAGTAAGAGGTATCCTTGTTTAAATCTCGAACTTTGACAAATTTAGTCAAAGCAAAGACATTCAGGATGAGAGTTTCCACAGGCAATTTGCATCTGACCGAAAACCTTATGCGTTTAGATTGTCCTTTTCACTTTCGATGGCTGGTTTAACAATAAAAGGTGATGCCTCTTGATGAATACGAATGGCTCTGCGTGAGAACACTATTCCGATAATCAGTGAAACGATTGCCCCAATCCAAATAGCGGGCACGTAAGAGATGAACCAAAAATAATCATATGCTCCATGAAAGAGAGCAGCTACGCCTAAGGCATAAATAGCGTAGTGTCCTTTTTTGTGTTCGAACTTAGCTTTCCCTAAAAAATAACCCATCAATACGCCAAACGAAGCGTGAGCAGGTACGGCCGTAAACATGCGCAACACCGCAGTACTTAGTCCTCCATCCATCACGTACATGATATTCTCTAACCCTGCAAAACCAAGGCTTACACAAACAGCATAAACGATACCATCGAAGGGTTCGTTAAAGTTTTTATTGGGATAGAGTACCCAGCGCACAAAAATAAATTTACTAAACTCTTCAATCAAAGCAACTAACAGAAAGGCATGGACTGCTTGTTGGCTTAGACTGCTTTCATCGATAGGAATGAGTTTATTGATAGGCCACGAAATAAGTAACGTAATAAACACACTCAATATGCCATAGAAGAAGCTTCTAACTAATAAACTAATAGGCTCGCGCTCGTGTTTGTCTTTTAGATAAATGTAAAGACCAATAGCGGCACCCGGAGCTAAGGCAAGAGCGAGTAGAAAAAGTATGTTCATATTACTAAAGGTACGAACTGTGATTTATGTATTTTAATTTGCTGGTTATTTTATCACCCACTTTACCTTCTCGATTATTGGCCTACGCTTGCTCAGTCTCTGAGCATTATTAGGTATCCCTACATTAAAAAAGCCAAGCAATTTATCTTCCTTACCAAGACCAAAATAACTTTTGGCTTCCTCAAAACCGGTGATTCCGCCTGTGCTTAGATAGCATCCTATACCATAGGCGGTAGCAGTAAGGTACATATTTTCTATAGCGCAAAATACGGCACCAAGTTCTTCCCATTCGGGGATACTATTCTTTTCGTCACGCTTCATGCCCACAGCAATGATATGAGAAGACTCCAATGGTTTTGTTCTTAGCCCTTGATAACGATCTTCCTGAAAAGTTCCCTTGGCCGTAGTTACTTGTTTGTAACATTCGCTTTGAAACGCTGCCAACTTTTTTAAGCCGTCACCACTAAATACAACAAAGCGCCAAGGCTCAGTAAGTTTATGTGTAGGTGCCCAGTTGGCATTCTCCAACAGTTGATGAATGATGGCATCGTCTACCTTTTCTCCTGTATAATCTTTAGGAAAAACCGATCTGCGGTCTCTCATCAATTGATTAATTTTTTCTACGTCCCACATAACATTATTTTTTCTTTTCAATAGCTTCTGCAATATAGCGCAAGCCATCTAAAGTCAAGTTGGGTTCAATGGCATGAAAAAATGTTTTTAGCGGACTGATGACGAAAGAAAGTCCCCCGGTAGCTACTGCCAGACAATCAGTTTTTAGTTCTTCACGAATGGCTGTTACCATTTTTCTCACTAACCCTTCGTAGCCAATTACAATTCCGGATTGGATGGCTGTAACCGTATTTTTGCCAAGAGCAGACTTTGGCATTTCTAGTGGCACATCAAAAAGTTTGGCTGCATTTTGAGTAAGAGCACGAAGTGCTGTGCGAAGGCCGGGGACAATGGAGACGCCAAGAATTTTTCCGTCACCAGAAACGGTAGTGAAGGTAAGAGCAGTTCCAAAATCAACCACAATACAAGTCTGCCTAAACTTGATAAAAGCGCCCATGGCATTGGCCACCAGGTCTGAACCAATTTCGTAGGGATTTAAAATATCTAACGGCAGTGCTTCATAAATTTTTGAGCCGACCACAATGGGTTCTTTGTGAAATAGCGTGCGGATGACGCCTTTAATTTTTTCGGTCAATTGCGGAACAACGCTACTCAACACCATGGTTTGAACAAGATCAGGTGTGAGGTTGGCTTCAAAAAAGAAGTCACGGATTTTTATGCCATAAAATAATTCAGGCTGGTCTGGCTTGGAAGGAATGCGCCAGGTGTATTTCCAACTTTCTTGCGTCCATACCCCAAGGGTGATGTCGCTATTACCGATGTCGATGGCTAAGAGCATGAAGATTTTTAGTAATAAAAATAAATGCTAGGAAGGCTGTAAATAATTTCTCGAAGATACTGCTCCATATTGATAATGGAAACTGGCATTTAGAGTTGATTCTAGTTACACTACTAGATGCTTTGGCGGCATTACAGATAAATTCCAATGCCGAAGCAGACAATAAGGATTTATTAAGGGCAATTTTTGCCGCTGCTATTTGGATGCCGTATTTCTACAAATCGGAAAGAGTGAAGAAAGCATTTGTAAATCGAAATCAAGAAGACAAGGAATCATAAAATATGATTAACGACCCGTACAAGTTCAATAGTCTTTTAGCAGATTCTAAAAAGGGTTCCAGATAGTTTTATTGGCAATTTGGAAAGAATAAAATGAAACACTCTTAGCCTCTAATTAGTCGTCCCTTAAAAACCAAATTTTGAAAAAAAAGCTAAAAAAATTGGCCTTGGGGGACTATAGATTTTGCAAATGTCTTCAAAAAGATGAGACAAAAAGAAAAGGGGATTGCCTTTCCACTTGTTGATCATTCGTTTTAAGTTCATTCCTGCTGCCGCTAGCATGACATTGATGTTATCCCCCATAATCCCTTTATAAAAGTTACGGCTCAAGCGGTGGTCTTGTTTTAAGTGTCCGATTTTTGGTTCGATAGCGGCTCTTCGTTTAAACCCATTTCGCAATTTTTGTTTTTCATAAGACGTTCGTTCTTTTTCTGGCTTATCAGGAATAACAATGGTTGTTCCCAGCACTTCTTTTACTCCTCTGTAGCCACGGTCAACAAAATTATTTTTTAAGATAATACCTGTTAACCGTTGTTGCTGCTCTATAGCGGGTTGTAAGGTCTTGCTGTCGTGGACATTTTTTTCGATGTTGAGTGCTCCAATGATAACACCTGTTGTTTTTGTTGTGATGATACTTACCTTACTGCCGAACTCATACTTTTTATGTTCTTTACCTTTGCTCATACATTGGGTGTGTGGCTCGTGTAGGCTGTAAATTTTATGACTGTCTGTCTTCTTTTGAAGCAATACTTTTTTGAATAGCTCAAGGGTGTCCTGATGCAAGCTGGGTAGGAGTTTACGCTCTAACTCACGCACCAGCCTGCCTGCAATTGTTTTTACTTTACGATCTGCTTTTCTTGCTCGGCCTTTATTTTTTGGATGGCTCCTGAAGCGTTGTTCCATCAATAATTTTCTCACCGTGCGCGTATAGCTTTGGCGAAGTTCAATGTTTTCTTTCCCCGCAAGGGCAACACATTTCTTAATGATCTTACGGTGTAACTTATTGTCGGTCGGATAGGTAATATTTTTCTCTTGTACCGTGGTATCTGTCGTGGCCTCTTGCTCAGCGGCATCTTTACCATTTACACGGATGCTTTCCTTGAAAATCAATCGATCCCTTCACTGCCAATGCGGTTCCTAAAATGAACAAGATCACTGGGCTCACAGGGGTTGCCACAAGCATAGGTTTTCTCACCACTAAAATATTGATAATAAATATTTTCAAACCATTGCTCTACTACGCTCTCATCGCTGAGGTTGCGAACATGTTTTAACATCAGCAAAGCCACCATCAAGCGGATTGGCTTTCCGGGGCGTCCTTCATCTGAATACAAGGGAGCAAAAGCCTTTTGAAAAACATCCCACTGGATTTGGTTAGCCAAAATGTAGAGCGGGTGGCGATGGCTTAACTGTTCTTCGAAGGTGCTGTAAAAACTGAGTTGAGAAGTTGGAACTTGTTTTGAAAGCATAAAAAATCTGCAAGGTTTTCGATATAAAGATCAACTTTCTTGCAGATTTCTCAACCTTAATTCATCACCTTTTCTTTACTAAATGTACCGTAAAAGGCTTTTTAAGGGACGACTAATTACATTCTTTACACCTTTATCTTTTATTTTCTGAGCTGCCTTTTTAATGGAGTTATCGTCTGTTATTTCTATTCCCGAAAGTGCTTCAGCTTCTGATTCGTTGGGAGTGATAGCAAACAATGTTTTAAAGAGTTCAACGGGCAACGGCAGAGCAGGAGCAGGATTGAGTATAACCTTTTTGCCTTGCTGAAATGCGGTCTCCGCTGCGAAGACAACAGTGGGTATAGGAATCTCTAATTGCATGAGCAAAATATCATGTTGTTCGATTTCTGTTTTGGCTTTTGCTAAATCTGCAATGCTCAGTTCGCCATTAGCACCTTGCGCCACTACAATGCTGTTTTCGCCTTTTGCATCAACCGTAATTAGCGCAACGCCCGATGGATGATCCGCATCTGCTATGATAAAATCGGTTTGTATCCCTTCTTTACGAAATTGCTGCAAGGCTTGCTTTCCAAAAACGTCATTGCCAATTTTTGTAATGAAGGTAACGTTGCCACCTAAACGTGATGCCGACACAGCTTGGTTCGCACCTTTGCCGCCAGGGAACATAAAAAATTTACCTCCTAGAATAGTTTCTCCGGGCAACGGAAATTTATCTGCCTTTATCACCATGTCGGTATTCGAACTGCCAATAATAATGATGGATTGAGGTTGAATCATAGTTAGCTGTAATCGTTTGCGATAGTACCAAGAATTCTTTCTTTAGCCTAGTCAAATATTCACATCCTTAGATGTTCTTACTATTGATGTATTGTCATTATAATTTACAATGCACTCATTTTATGCTATTATTATGAGCTTTATCTGGACATTCCTATGGCCTACTCTGACGCCTTAATTTCACTTATTCAGTCCCTTTCGAAATCGGAAAAACGTTATTTCAAAATGCAAGGAGCATTGCAGGCAGGAGGAAGATCATATTTGGGACTTTTCGAACTATTAGACAAGCGAAAGGATGCGGGTAACGTAAAGAAATTATTTGAGAAACAGTTTTCGAAATCTTCTTATGAAGCGGCCCGAAAGCATCTTTACAAAATGTTGATGCGGAGTCTTCGTAATTACGAAACCGATAAAACAATGGATACTCGATTGCAGAATATTATTGCCGATGTTAAAATATTGTTGAATAAAGGATTGCTAGAAACTGGTTTTTCTGAAATCGAACGTGGAAAGAAATTAGCATTACGGCATGAAAAGTTTTTTTACTTTTTAATCTTAGCGAGAACAGAACTTCAACAACTCACACTTTTAGAATTTCCGGACGTTAATGAAAGTGACTTGCTGGAAAAGCAAGAAAAAATAAAGGCTGTGTTGTATGATGAGCTTTTTATAAACAAGCATGCATCGTTATGTGAAATTTTGCTGCATCGATACATTCATCAAGGTGTTACTCGAAATGAGCAAAGTCAGGAAAAGCTAAATGATCTATTGTTAGAAGAATTTCAGATTAACGCCAATCAACGATATCATAATTTCCAATCTGACAAATTGCACTTGCATTTTCAGTCCACTTATTTTTTGATGATCGGTGATGCCCGGCAGAGTTTAGTGGAATTTTATAAAATTTATAAAATGTATGAATCAATTCCGCTTTATTAGGAAGAAGATCCGTTGTTTTACATCTATTTGCTGAATGGCATATTGTTAAACTTGCGTGCGCTTGGTGAATATTCTGAAATGAAAACCTTCATTGATCGGTTAGCAGATCTTTGTGTTAATTCTGCAGGTATTCAGATTTTAATTCAGCATTTAATTTATCAGCATTCTGTGGCATGCATTATCGGTCAGGAAAAATTTGGTGAAGGGTTAGAATATTTCAATCAATTTAAAAATGAATCAGGGCTACAAGGCCAAGCGCCCCCGAACGTAATGGCCTCCACTCACCTCATCACTGCTATTTTGTTTTTCGGGGGTGATTTTAGAAAATCTCTTTTGTTTAATAATAGGGCGTTGACGTTACCGCAACGATTTATTTCGAATCATACCTACGTTGTCTGTCGATTGTTCTCACTCATTATTCATATTGAGTTGAATAACGATGACCTCTTGGTGTATGCCATTAAATCATTTGAACGAAAATTGAAATCAGATAAAATACTATTTCAGGTAGAAAAGATTACGTTAGAGTTTTTAAAGAAATGGGTTTCTTCCTCTTCAAAAGAGCGCAGACAACGATTAGTTGATTATGCGATCCAGTTAAAGAAAATTCAAGATGACAAGTATGATCAACAGATTTTTCAATCGTTTGACTTGTTACACTGGGCTAAAGAGAAAATTTCGACCTTTATTGTTGGGGGCAGCATGCCCTACATTAATTCAAAAATAAAATTTAATTAGTTAGTGCTCTTTGACAGGGTCCACATTTACCAAGCTTATTACTCAATCAATCGTTATCATAGTCCCTGGCTGTGGCATTACATAATCTTCTTTGTTAGGCGTTAGCCCAGATTTGCGCAAGCGCTTATCTATCTTTCTGAAATTGGTGAGCCGCACGAGTTTGGTTTTGTTGAACTCTGCACGCTCAAAAAAATCTTCCCAATGGATAAACACAACCTTCTTTGGGGTGAGGGTTTTTAGTATTTCTACGGGGTAAGGGGTTACATAATTAGAAGAGGCCAGACAGAGTACGGCTACGTCTATCGATTTTTCAACAAGTACTTCCTTAGGTGGTCGGCCGAGCGGGAAATGGCTTGCAGAGGTTTGAATAAAGATCCGGTATTCAATTTTACCGGCCTTCACAAAGTCTATTAAAAAGGAATACACACATCCTTCGCGCCATTGGTTTTTATTTGTTTTCGCCTCTTCTGTTTTAAAATGATCGCGGAAGTAATTATTTTTTAGTTTCCCCTTCATCAGGTGAACATTGACCCCTAGAATTTTTGTATGTGGTGCGTGATCAGAAAAAATTGGCAAGATGCGAATGGAAGAAGTAGAGTCAACCCAATGAAGGGTTCCATTTTTGCCTGAGGGGTTATACACCTCTTTTGGCAAGAGGGTATGATATTGGGAAGGTGTTATAAAATTTTGAAGGATGTCATCGCCAAACTCGTTGCCATACATTGTAACATTTTTGGTAAGCATATTTTGCTTTAGCAACAATGGAATATCCATCATGTGGTCGTAGTGTGTATGTGCGAGCCACACACTTTTGGCTTTGGTGAGGTCTACTGAATGTTGCAATAAGGTAGCATTATACTTTTCGAAATCCAGGAGGTTGATTTTTATTTTTTTGGTGGGAGAGAAAGATTGAATAGAAAAGTATGGATCGGTCACAATCATTTCGCCATTGTATTCTATAATCAAATGACCACAACCCATGTAAAGCATTTTAATGGGCGAGCCCTGGCCGGTAATGGCCAAATGATGTTGTGTAGTGGTTGGGATAATTTCCTTTGAGGGGAAGTTATGATCAGTGGCGGATTTTGCACAGCCGGTAAGCAATAAAATTGCTGAGAGGCAAAACGAAAGAAGGGCTGATCTCATTACTTTTTATATTTATCACTTTCAATTTTTTCGCGAACAACCTTGATGTTTGTTACGCCTTCTTATTTGGCTTTAGTGGGTAACAGAAAAACCTCCAAAAAAGAATGCCGAAATTGGCATACTGTGGAGGAATTTTCTGATGTTATTTCAAAAAAGATTTTGATATTATAGACGTACTCCCTTCCAACTGTGGTTGCTGGGTGTATCTCCCTTTTTTTAAGGCAGCATTTACATTCTTTACTACAGTGGTTAGGTCTTTGGTAAGGCCCCCGGCTTTTTTCAACTCTCACAATAAATAATAAGTTAGCGCTCCATTATAGCGGCCTTTGATATAAGCATCGGCTGAGGTTTGATCAGATTTGCAACCAGAGATAAGCGCCACATTTAAATTTTGTGCGGACTTATTCATCGAAATGGCTGTAATTTTTTTCTCCGCGGCAGTGCGTAATCGCCAGTCAAGGTCTGCAGGTGGAAGAATGGTTTTATGTCTGTCTTTAGCCTTTCCTTTGGCAAAAGAAAAGTTTCGTGAAAGATCACCCGAGTGGCACGAATCTGATACCCATACAAACTCAACACCCGTAGGTACAGAAGCGAAGAGTTTATGAAATTCTTTATCG
>JAYVPS010000293.1:0-12367 GCA_043757225.1 Cytophagales bacterium
ACGTCCCGAAGGGACGATTGGTGGGTAGAAAAGATAGCGAGAGTGCATTTTACGTTCCGTTAGGAACGTTTCGTGCCGCGACAATTTGGAATGCACCCGACATCTAAGATTTCTTGGTATCTAGCTTTGCGTAGAGGGCAATGATTGGATGTTTGGTAATCGGTATTTTATTATCCGGTGATTTGTAAACTGGTAATTGGCAACTTAAAACAAACCAAAAAGCAGTAATTTTGTTGTAAAGTACTATGATAGTGAGTGATCAACTTTCCAAATTAAAGACATACTGCAACAGCCTCGTTAGTTATAGCCGAAGGAAGACCCGCGTGGTGAACATTGGCGGTCTGCCAATGGGTGGCGATAATCCGATAAGAATTCAATCCATGACCACCGTAGATACGATGGATACCCAAGGCTCTGTTGAGCAAGTGATACGCATGGTAGCCGCTGGTTGTGAATACGTTCGAATTACGGCACCAAGTATAAAAGAGGCACAAAATTTAGAAGTAATAAAAAAAGAATTGCGCTTGCGCGGATATTCTGTTCCGCTTGTCGCTGATATTCACTTTACTCCCAATGCCGCAGAACTTGCTGCTCGCATTGTTGAAAAAGTTCGGGTGAACCCAGGCAATTATGCAGATAAAAAAAAGTTTGAAGAAATTGAATACACGGATTCAGCTTACCAGGCGGAGTTAGATCGGATTCGTCAAAAATTTACACCCTTAGTAAAGATTTGTAAGGAGTATGGAACCGCCATGCGCATAGGCACCAATCATGGTTCGCTTTCAGATCGCATTATGAGCCGCTATGGCGATAGCCCGCTTGGCATGGTGGAATCAGCCCTGGAGTTCTTAAGAATCTGTGAAGACCTTCAGTATTATGATATTGTATTGTCGATGAAGTCCAGCAATCCACAGGTGATGGTGCAGGCTTATAGGTTATTAGTTCAGAAGTTAGATGAAGAGAATTTTCAACCTTATCCTTTGCACTTGGGCGTAACAGAAGCAGGCGATGGAGAAGATGGTCGTATTAAATCTTCGGTGGGAATTGGCACCTTGTTAGAAGATGGATTGGGTGACACCATTCGTGTTTCGTTAACGGAAGAACCAGAGGCAGAAGTGCCGGTAGCACAAGACTTGGCTAATCGTTATACCAATCGCAAAACAACCATCACGATCCCCGAAATTTCAAACTACCCAATTAATCCTTTTGAGTACACCCGTAGGCGCACCCACGAAGTAGTTAATTTAGGCGGACACCAAGTGCCGCGCGTAATAGCTGACTTTTCTGTGAAGGAAAAAATTACGCCTGCCTCGCTATTTGCTTTGGGCTATCATTATTCAGTTCCGCTCGATAAATGGAATATTGCCGATATGGCCTGTGATTACATTTTCACAGGAGATAAGGCAATTGATTTTGAAATACCGGGCACCTTGGGATTGATACACAATCACAAAACATGGCTTATCCAAAAGCACCGCGACCGTGTTTACCCTTTTATTCCCGCCAAGGAATATTTGACTAATGTTGAGACTTCTTCTAAATTGAATTTTATCTATGCTTGTTTGAAAGACGTAGATCACAAGCTTATCCAAAAGTTGAAGTCAGATAAAACGGCTGTCTTGTTGATTGATACTTATAACGAACATGGTTTGGCAGAGCAACGCAGGCTTTTCGTTGAATTGTTGGAACACGGGTGTAATGTGCCAGTCGTTATTGGTCGTGCTTATCGCGATTTAAAACCACAGCTATTGCAACTCTATGCAGCCACCGACATGGGGGGCTTGCTGATTGATGGTTTAGGCGATGGACTTTTTATTGCTGCTGAAAATTGTGGCTCGGATAAGATCGTTAACGAAACTGCTTTCAATATCCTTCAAGCTACCCGCACTCGGATTTCAAAAACAGAATACATTTCTTGTCCTTCTTGCGGCAGAACCCTGTTTGATTTGCAAGAGACTACTGCTAAGATCCGATCGAGAACCAGTCACCTGAAGGGATTGAAAATTGGTATTATGGGTTGCATTGTAAACGGCCCTGGAGAGATGGCCGATGCTGATTATGGGTACGTTGGCTCCGGATCTGGAAGAATTACTTTATACAAGGGCAAAGAAGTGGTGAAAAGAAATGTGCCAGCGCCAAAGGCTGTTGATGAATTGATTAATTTAATCCGGGATGGAGGGGATTGGATTGAAGTGTCTGTCGCAAACTAACCGTCAGCTCTTGAGTGACGCGTGGAGGACAGACAAGGAAGTCTAGGTGATCTCCTTTTGAAGTAGTGCCTTTGTGTCTTAGTGGCAATAAAGACTGATTAATAAAATAACAATGGAAAATACAGAAACGAACAAACCAGAAAGGAAAGCTCCCTTAAAGCAATTTTTTTCGTTGGGCGAGGTTGGGAATTATTTTTTCCGTAAGAAAGATCCTAATCGTCCGTCCAACATTAATATCAAGATGATGCATGGGGTCAACAAAATTTCTATCATCATTTTTATATTGGGTGTACTATTCATCATCTTCAAGCGTTTCTTTTGAACATAGAATCTTTTCAAAGCTATTGCATGGCAAACCCTGGCGTAACGGAAGAATTTCCGTTTGGCGATAGCACGCTCGTCTACAAAGTAATGGGTAAAATATTTGCCTTGACTAATGTGGAGGTTTTTAAGGGCATTAACCTAAAATGTGATCCGGAGAAGGCTGTTGAGTTAAGGGAAGAATACCTCGCGGTGCAGCCCGGCTACCACATGAACAAAAAGCACTGGAATACGATAGCGATGGATGGAAGCGTGGAGAATAGGCTAATTAAGTCATGGATTGATCATTCCTATGAATTGGTGGTTAGCAGCCTTAGTAAAAGCAACCAAGAAGCTTTAAAGACCTTATAAATTGGGTATCAATAGTTTAGGAAAGAGTTGCGTTTCGTTTATAATTCGGATTACTTCGGTTAATTATTTAGTTTTGTAGATTGTGATCCTCTATATGTAATGACCAAGGCTTTAATTGTCTGCATATCGTGCTTTCTTTTGCTCACTAGCTGCAATACACAGCGGATGATCTGTCCTGCATACCAAAGTGCTTTCATATATGATAAGCCAACACAGAAAGAAACTTTCGTCTTTTACAACGAAAACAAGAGTCAGGCAAAGGAATTTGTTGCCTCCAATAGCAAGACATTGACCCTGCCTGCCCGAGACTCAAGTTGGGATAATAGCATTGTGCTTCCTGGGCCATCTTTACCTAAGGAACAGAGAACGAAACGCACACGGTACCTCCTCCTACCAGAGAAAACTTATAAGAAGGCTCTCCGTGCATTACAGACAGTACCGATGAAGCCTGTGTATCCTAAGAAGATTGATTCCTTGGACATCAAGGCGGCATTGGATAGTGCAGCTCGTAGCCTTACAGATACCCTGACTTCAACAGCAACTTCGGCAAAGCAAGGTGACCAGAAGGACAGTACTTATATGATCTCTCTGGAGAAAGAAAAATTCAATGTGGATCAAGACAACTACATGTGGTACTTCCGAAATATTTTGGTGTTGCCTGATGTGCGCATTGCAATGGACGAAGGTAAGGCTTCAGAAAAGTCAACCAAGGCCACTAAGAAAAAGAAAAAGGGCATCCTGGGATTCTTTCAAAACCTATTTAAAAAGAAAAACCAAAAGCCAACAGACTCCATCAAGATTGCTCCTCAATTGCAATTGGATCCCAATGATTCCACTGGTGCCATAGCGCCACCTACAGAACTGGTTAAGAAGAAGGGGATATTCGGCTTTATGAAAAAGAAACCCAACCCATCATCTGAACAAAAAAAGATAAGCCCGGCTAAGAAGGAAGAGGAAGAGAAGTTTTAATTGGAGTATTTATTTTGGAAGTCGATATAATTTATCCCTCACTAACTTCCAACGCCTCCAGTATTTCGCTTAGCTCAGAATAATCTTTCAATCCTGGTTTTTCTTCATCGCTTCCAAGTAGCATCACACCGCCCATGCCGGCTTCTAAAATGGTTTCAATAGTATGTTGTCGATCATACCTTACAAATACTGAAAACCCGGTAGTTAATTGATCTATTGCTACCATGTTTTTTGATTCGATTATCAAATAAGAAAGAGGGATCTTTCTTGAAAGTATTTCAGATTTTAGAATGAGCCATTCAGATAGATCCTTTAGAAAAACGATCACAGGAAACTGAATGGGATCGCTAATCTTATTGAGTTGTTGAATGTTTACCAGAAGGTAGTCAGCAGAATAGGCAGTTAGTTCATCAGGAATGACTTCCGATTCCGTTAGGTCTAAAATGTGGGCAGGGCCGCTCACCCAGCCGGTTATCTCTTGGAATGTTTTTGGATCAATGCGGTGTGACGGAAACGCAAGGAAATCTACCCCCATGCCCGCGCAGTATCGCGCTTCACTCAGGTTGGTGATATTACCGACTATAACGTTGGTTTTTAAAGACATGCCCAAATATCAAAAAGAAAAAATAACTTTGAAGGATGTATAGCGACTTTTTTACAAATGAGAGCAGTTAAGGTGATATCGGGTCTCCAGTCGGTAACAGCGATATTATTTGCAATGGTTATTGCTTTGTCCTGCGCAACCAACGAAAACATAATACCCAACCCTGACTATCAATATTTTCCATTACAAGGCGGTAAGTTTTGGATTTATGATGTGGAGGAAGCATCAATTACGCAAACTACCTGTGGTGATGCAGGTCAAACAATTTCAACGTATGAGATGCGTTTATCTGTGGTGGATTCTGTTCTTAATTCTGACAATGGGTATACCTATACCATTCAACGAGCAAGGCGAACGAATAATACTCAACCTTGGTCAAGTTTGGTGACAATGACCTCACAAATCAGTGGCAGCCGTGCCATCAACAACGAAGGGAATATCAACTTTGTCAAGTTGCTATTTCCAATTTCTGTGGGACTTTCCTGGGATGGCAATCTTTTCAACAAAGAACAAGAGTTAAATGGTCAAATAACAGATCCTTATAAAATTACGTCAGCGGATAAACCGTATACTAATTCATCAGAGCAATCTTTTGAAAGGGTAGTGATTGTAACTCAAAACGATGAGCAAACCAATATTTTGTATCGCGATACAAGGACGGAGGTATATGCTTTTAAGGTAGGATTGGTTTATAAGGAATCATTTCTTTTAAAATATTTTTCAAATTCTCAGCTGCCCTGTTACGGGCAAAACAAAATTCAGCAAGGATACATTCTAAAACAAAGCCTGAAAGAGTACGGCAAAAATTGAGCATGAAGGGCAAGCTATTATTGGTATTGTTTTTTATTTCGTCCGTTGTTTCGGCACAAACAAATCGCTACTTCGTTTTCTTTAAAGACAAATCAAACAGCCCTTTCTCTATTACTAACCCGACAGTTTTTCTTTCACAGAGGAGTATTGATAGAAGGAAAAAACAAAAAGTTTCAATTATCGAAGAGGATCTTCCTGTTAATCCTACGTACGTTCAACAAGTGAAAGCCACAGGTGCGAAGACGTTTTTTACATCTAAGTGGTGGAATGGAGTATTGGTAGAATGTAATTCGGCTACTGTGAGTTTGATCAATGTTTTACCCTTTGTAATTAAAACAGAATTGGTCGCGCCAAATTCTAAACTAATTGGAGGTAGGATTGATCGGGAGGAAAATGAAAACAAAGTAAATTCCGGAGCCAACGCTTCATCCAATGTCACCGAATTTCAACTAGCTCAATTAGCGTTGGATAAGATGCAAGGATTAGGGTTTAAGGGAGAAGGTATAAATATTGCCCAATTTGATAGTGGTTGGCAAGGGGTTGATATAAACGCTCCGTTCCAGCATCTCTATAAAGAAGGAAGGGTGAAAGATGTTATTAATTTTGTTAAGAATACAACCAATGTTTATGTTGATGATAGTCATGGTACTGAAGTCCTCTCAGTGATGGCTGGATATAGTGCGGGTTCGTTTATTGGCGGAGTTTACAAAGCCAATTACTTTCTTTATCAGACAGAAGAATTACCCACCGAATATCGCATTGAAGAATATAACTGGACCTTTGCTGCAGAGCGGGCTGATAGTGCAGGCGTGGACGTGATCAACTCCTCGTTAGGCTATAACACGTTTGATCTTTCTTCGATGGATTATACCTATGCTGATATGACTGGAAAGAAAACGGTGGTCGGCATAGCAGCTAGTAAAGCAATTGAAAAAGGAATGTTGGTAGTGAGTAGTGCCGGTAATGAAGGTGCGAAATCATGGAAATACATTACAACGCCTGCTGATGTTGAAGGACTACTAGCGGTAGGTTCAATAACTTCTTCGGGCTCGCAAAGCAGCTTCAGTTCTTTTGGTCCCACGGCCGATGGAAGATATAAACCTGATGTAGTCGCACTAGGTTCAAGCACTTCTGTGATTACCGCAAGCGGCAGTATAAGCTCTGCAAGTGGCACTTCGTTGGCCAGTCCATTAGTAGCGTGTTTGGCTGCCGGGTTAGTGCAAGCCTATCCTACTATTGGCGCACGAGAAATTTATAATGCAATCGTTAAATCGGGTAGCCAGGCTTTAGCTCCTGATAATGCAAAAGGCTATGGCATTCCAAATTTTTTGAGTGCGAGCAATTCACTTTATCAGCTTCGTCAAGTGGAAGATATATCAATTTACCCAAACCCGATTTTCTCATCATCAGGTATTCCTCTAACCATATCTTTCAAAGAACCTGCTGGTTCGGTTTCAATCACGTTTTATGATTTATTTGGTAGGATTGTGACCGATATTAAAGAAACGTTAACGCAGTCGAATAATCCTCTCAAATTTGATTTGTCATCACTCTCAAGCGGCCTGTATATTTTGGAAGTCAAAAGCCAAAAAAGTAATATTTTGATGAAGATAGTCAAGGGAAATTAGCAGTTAATAAATTCAAGCTATAATTATTCATCCCTCAGCACATCTACAGGGTTTCTCATTGCGGCTTTAATAGAATGATAACTCGTGATAAGAAACGCCATCATTAACGTACCCATTCCCGAAAGAACAAAAATGAGAGGGGATGGTGTGATTTTATATTCAAAATCTTCCAGCCATTGCTGAATGATCCAATAAGCTAATGGAGCACTGATGACAAACGCAATGACGATTAGCTTTGCGTAATCTTTTGAAATCAGCGTAAGAATATCAAATACCGTGGCACCCGAAACTTTACGGATTCCGATTTCTTTTGTTCGCTGTTCTAAGGTGTAAATGATCATTCCTAACAAACCCAATGATGCGATTAATACCGCCAGCCCTGACAAAATTGAGAGAGATTTTCCAAATTGCTCACTGCTTTTGAAGGCGATGGCAAAATCCTGATCTACATATGAAGTTTGAAATGGATTGTCTCCGGCAAATTTTTTCCAATTCTGTGAGAGAGAGGCCAGTGTTGTTTGCCATGCCTCTTTGCTTTGTGGTTGGATACGGAGTAGGACAAATTCAGTATTACTTCCTTTGAGCGGATTCTTGATATGAAAAATTGCCATCGGCTCAATGGGGGTGAGCAACGACCAATAATGAAAGTCATCGGTAACGCCAATTACTTCAAACTTTTTTCTCTCATCGCCCGGAAGCATGATCTTTTTTCCTATTACGGATTCATCGACATGCCACCCTAGCGCTTCTACTGCCTTTTGGTTTAAGATAACCCGTGAAGAATCGCCTGGCATTTCTTTAGAGAAATTTCTCCCTAGCTTTAGCTTTACACCTAACGTTGGCAAGTAGTTCTCGTCAGCCTTGGTGAAGTTAAGAGGTATATTTTTATCATCACCTTCACCTTGAAATTTATCTCCACCACCAACGTTTGGCGGCACGGATGAGCACCAGCTGGCACTGATTACTCCCGGTGATTGAATGGATGAATTAACGAAGGCTTCCTCGGCCTTTGTCCACTCGGCTCGTTCAATCACCAATAAATTTTCTCTGTCAAAACCTAAATCTTTTTCTGCTGAAAATTTAAGCTGTTGTGAAACCAAGCCCGTGAAAATGATCAATGCAATGGAAATAGAAAATTGGAATACTACCATACTACTTCGTAGGAACCGACCTTCCTTTCCGGTTTTGAATTTTCCTTTCATCGCTTCAACCGGACTAAAGGCACTTAGAAATATAGCAGGGTAGCTTCCTGAAAGAAGACTCATGATCAACAACAAGCCTGATAGCCCTGCCAATACTTTCCAATCTGTAAACAGGTTTAATTCAAGTGACTTGCCAGTGGCCAAGTTGAACCAGGGCAGCACGATTTGCGTTAGGCATAAACCAATGAACAAGCTAATTAAGCAAAATAAAAATGCTTCTATGAAGAAACTTGTGCTTAGTTGACTTCTTGCAGAGCCAAGAATTTTGCGTACTGATGTTTCTTTTGCTCTACGAGCGTATTGTGAAGTTGACAGGTTCATGAAGTTGATGCATGACAAGAGTACCATTACTATTCCAGAAGCAATCAAAGCATAAATTATTTTTATGCTACCGGCATCATTAAGGCGATTGTACACCACTTCTTTTGGCAAGTGAATATCCGTAAGTGCTTGCAAGAATAAATCCCATTTTTTTCCACTCTTAATGTAATCATCATAGGAAGTATTCATGGCACGCTCAAGTGTTGTTGCTGCATACTTACGTGGAATATCTTTTAATCTTGCCCTCGCAGTTTCTATGGAACTGCCTGGCTTTAATACTACAAAGGTCTCTACCTGTGTCCAAATCCAACTCCAGTATAATCTTTTCACAACCGGAAAGCTGGTCATGGAGATCATCACATCAAATTCAATGTATGAATTATCAGGAACGTCTCTTACGATACCGGTGACCTCATAATTTTTTTGTTGATCGCCTTCGCCCAGACGAACCAATTTGCCCAACGCATCCTCATCACCAAAATATTTCTTTGCGGTAGACTCCGTCATTACTAATGTCTGCGGATTTCGTAAGGCAGTTAGAGGATTACCTTTCACCAGCGGAAATGTAAATACCTGAAAAAAGTTAGAATCTGCAGCCAATACTTTCTCTTGATCGATGGATTTTATTTCGCCTGCCGGGTTGGAGTAACTGATCAAAAAATCACCCGGGGTATGGATTCGTACTACTTGTTCCACTTCAGGTATTTCTGCTTCTACGGCAAATGAAACTCCTGGTCCTGTGCTGGCAAACTGATGGTCATTACTTTCGCCCCAGACAAAAGTCTGGTTCACCCTATAAATGCGATCCGCCTTTACATGGAATCGATCGTGATTAAACTCGCTACTGACGTATAAATACATGAGTACCGCACTTGCCATGCCGACCGATAGCCCAAGGATATTGATGAATGAAAATAGACGTTGCCTGCGCAAGTTTCGTACAAACACGAGGAAGTAATAGTTGATCATATTAGTTAGGTTTTGTCTACGGTTTGCAAAGTATGTACCATTTGAATAAGTTGAATTCTGACTTTAATTAACGGTATTGTAAATTGATGCAATGTTCAATTATGGCATGGAGTGTTCGATTTTGAAACATCTTTTATATAAATCCTCGAAAATAGAGCCGTTATTTTGAACCCAAAAAGCCCTATCTTGGCTCCCTTGAAATTGATTCATGAACTTAATTTCGTCCGTCACTTCTTCTTTTGTATCAAGATTTAAGACTCAGCCCAATATTGTCATTGCCCCTGGCCGCATTAATCTAATTGGTGAGCATGTCGATTATAATCAAGGCTTCGTGCTACCTGCAGCAATTGAAAAGCATATGGTATTTGCAATCACCTCAAGTGGAAACGAGAGGTGCAATATTTATTCACAAGATTTAGATGAAGGGGTTTCCTTTTCTATCAACGAACTGAACCCAGGCGAGGCATGGATTAATTATTTGATGGGCGTATTGGATGGCTTTGAAAGAAAGGGTTTGCCTATTCATGGAATTGATTGTGTCTTTGGTGGAAACATCCCCAACGGAGCAGGGCTTTCATCCTCAGCAGCATTATGTTGTGGGTTTGGTTTTGCTTTGAATGAATTGTATAAATGCAACCAGAGCAGGCTCGAGCTGGCCAAAATCGGCCAATATGCTGAGCATGAGTTTGCCGGTTTGATGTGCGGAATTATGGATCAATATGCTTGTTTATTTGGGAAAAAAGATGCCGCCTTACTGTTGGATTGTCGCTCACTCACTCATGAGAATATCTCCATAGACCTAAAAGACCATTCCATCCTCCTCATCGATACGAAAGTAAAACATACCCTGGCCACTTCTGCTTACAATGATAGAAGAAGCGCCTGTGAAGAAGGTGTTCATGTCCTACAAAAAAAAAATAAATCCGTTTATTCTTTACGCGATGTTACTCGGCCTCTGCTGTATAATCACAAGGATATATTAGGAGAAGACGTATTTCGCAAATGCTTGTTTGTAGTGGAGGAAATCACTAGAACGCAATTGGCGGCTGCTCATCTAAAGAATAATGAGTTGGCAACTTTTGGCGATTTGATGTATCAGACACATTGGGGCCTGAGCCAATTGTACAAAGTAAGTTGCCCTGAATCAGATTTTTTAGTAGGCTTGGCCGAGGAGGATAAAATGCATGTACTTGGAGCAAGAATGATGGGTGGTGGCTTTGGTGGATGCACGATTAATATCGTTGTGAAAGACCAACTGAAAACCTTTCAAGAAAAAGTAGTTGCTCAATACCTTGCTACTTTCAAAAAAGAACCTGATTTTTATTCGGTTAGTCTGGGTGATGGCGTGCATGCCTTACCCAGTCACTAACAAAACCTAACCCCAAAACCTATCTATGAAACAACTTCAGACTCTTGATTACATTGTCTTCTTAGTATATTTTGTTATAGTCTCTGCTTATGGCTATTGGATTTATAATCAAAAGAAAAAAGCACTCACGGATTCCAAAGACTTTTTTCTGGCCGAAGGGTCGCTGACCTGGTGGGCTATTGGGGCATCTTTAATAGCGTCTAATATTTCTGCCGAGCAAATGATTGGAATGTCTGGGTCTGGTTTTAAAATGGGCCTGGCAATTTCTACCTATGAATGGATGGCGGCTGTTACGCTCATAATTGTAGCCACATTTTTCATCCCCATTTACCTTAAAAATAAAATATATACCATGCCGCAGTTCTTGAATCAGCGGTTTAATGGTACGGTTGCTATGATTATGGCGGTGTTTTGGTTGTTGCTCTACATTGTTGTTAATCTGATGTCTATCCTGTATTTGGGTGCGTTGGCAATTAGTGGCATTACGGGCTTTGATATTTATATCTGCATTTTTATGCTAGCAACCTTTTCTATCATCATCACTTTAGGGGGCATGAAAGTGATTGGATATACGGATGTGATTCAGGTATTCTTTCTGGTATTGGGGGGATTAGTAGCTACCTATATCGCGTTGAATTTAGTATCCAAAGAAGCGGGGCAGGAAGGTCTTTTGAATGGCTTTAGTATTTTGACTACCGAGGCCAACGATCACTTTCACATGATTTTTAAATCGGACAACGCAAATTATATGGACTTGCCTGGCCTTACTGTACTAATTGGAGGTATGTGGATTACAAACTTAAATTATTGGGGTTGCAATCAATACATAACCCAACGCGCCCTTGGGGCAAATTTACAAACAGCCCGAAGCGGGATTTTATTTGCAGCGTTTTTAAAACTATTGATGCCCGTTATTGTGGTGCTGCCCGGAATTGCCGCATATATGTTGCATTCAAAAGGATATTTTGCTACAGAGATGCTGGATTCAAAAGGAATCATTGATGTGAATAAGGCCTATCCTTCACTTCTCAATTTATTGCCCAATGGATTGAAAGGCTTAGCTTTCGCAGCGCTAACAGCAGCCATAGTAGCATCGCTAGCCGGTAAAGCCAATAGCATTGCCACGATCTTCACATTAGATATTTATAAGAAAGCGATCAACAAAGAAGCTTCTGAAGCCAGATTGGTATCGCTGGGCAGAGTATCTGTTATTGTTTCCATGTTTCTTGCGGTGATCCTTTCCATATTAGTTGGAGAAAAATTGATGGGTGAAGGAAAACAAGGGTTCCAGTATATTCAAGAATACACCGGCTTTGTATCTCCAGGAATCTTCGCCATGTTTATCTTAGGCTTCTTCTGGAAAAGAACCACCTCCAATGCTGCACTATTCGCTACCATTGGCGGGTTTATATTCTCTCTGATTTTTAAAGTAATGCCACAGTTTGTTGATTTATCTTTTTTAGCCTCTACCGGATTCTCAAAAGCTAATGCAGCAGGTGTGTACGAAATTCCTTTCCTTGACAGAATGGGTTTTGTGTTCATTCTATGCATTATCGGAATGAGTATCATTACAAATATCGATCAGCGTAGAGGTATTAAATCAAATGGGTTGG
>JAYVPS010000294.1:0-12354 GCA_043757225.1 Cytophagales bacterium
TCTTTAACTGTTCAAAACTTTGCGACCAAGCACTATTCAAATATTGTTCAGACAATTTACTTTCATCCTTACCTTCGCTCACCGGGCATTTATCAAAACCATTATAACTAGTTGCTGCCGATAAAAACAATAAGACTTCTGAAGCATCACTGATCTTCAAACCCGCTTCATTCGAAATCACTTTTCCTTCAACAACCTTAGCTCTAACCCGAAGCTCGAAGCGCATACCATTACAATTTGTTGGATCATTATAGATAACAGACTGCTCCATCGTTTGAAGGTAGCTTGGATCGGTATGCGATGGTGCTCTTCCTTTCATCGCTACTTCGTTATCACCGATGGGTTGATTCTTAAAATACAAAGGACTGGAAGTGCCAACAAAAAAATTCAAAGCACCTTTCTGGCTTGATGTCAATCGTATGATCATCACCTGATCTACTGCCGAAACAAATTGCTCACGCGTAAACTCAATGCCATTAATTTTAAATCTTGTTGTGGCAATCGCTGAAGAAATATCAAGGTCACGATAATATTCAGTAGGCTCACCATTCAATGCATATTTTAAAGTAAGATCACCTAGCGGCTCATACGACTCTGTAAACAAGCCTTGCATCTTTTTAGTTAATTCTTCCGCTTTCTCATATTCTTCATTAAACAATGCCTTTCTGATTTCAGGTAAATATTGCGAAGCAAAAGGATTTGGGTTAGTGTTAACCGGACCTCCAGACCATAATGTAGCCTCGTTCAATTGAATGAGTTCTTCCTTTGCGCCACCAAAAATCATAGCACCTAATCTTCCGTTCCCAATAGGCAAGGCTTCATTCCAGTTGCGAGCTGGTTTTTTATACCAAAGCGTAAGATCACTTTGTGCATTTGTGATAAGTGAATTACAAAGTACAAAGACGAGTAACAAAGCTTGCTGTAAATTTTTAGGTCTAAATTTCATAGTAGAATTCGGGGCATTTTAATTATTAAACGCAAATTATACACTTATCTTTAGGAAAAAAAGCGGAAGACACTCTCTTCAAGAACGGATCAATTCAATGAAATCTATTACCTGCGAACATCCTGAATTATTTACACTTCAAATAAAGCCACAGCCTTCGCTCGTTGAAGGTGATGCTTTATTAAAAGTAAAAAGAGTTGGAATCTGTGGAACAGACCTTCATGCCTTCAAAGGAAACCAACCGTTCTTCTCCTACCCCCGCATACTCGGTCATGAATTAGCCACTGAAGTAATGGAGGTAAATGAAAACGCTATGGGTATAAAGTCGGGTGACAAAGTTGTGATTGTACCTTATATTAATTGCGAGCAATGTGTTGCATGCAAATCAGGTAAATCCAATTGCTGTCAAAATATAAAGGTCTTTGGCGTACATGTTGATGGTGGGATGCAAGAGCAGATCACGTTCCCTATTCGATTGCTGATTCCGGCCAATGACTTGTCGTTCGAAGAGATCGCTATTGTTGAACCCTTGGCAATTGGTGCACATGCTCTAAGAAGGGCGCAAACAAAAAAGGGTGATACGATAGTCGTGATTGGCTGTGGACCTATCGGGATCGGCATTATTCAACTTGCAAAATATATTGGTGCAACGGTTATCGTAATCGACATTAATGACTATCGATTGACTGTAGCAAAAGAAAAATTTGGTGCCGATCTGATTGTAAATGCATTACATTCACCTCTTGATCGTATTAAAGATTTTACAAATAATAATCTGGCAAACGCTGTCTTTGATGCCACCGACAGTAAGCAAGCCATCGAAGGAGGCATTACCTATATGAGACATGGAGGTACCTTTGTTCTTGTAGGTCTTTCTAAAGGAGAACTTATATTTCATCATCCACAGATACATACAAAGGAAACTACGGTGATGTGCAACTACTTTTAACAGATCTATAAAATCCTTACTTTTCATTTATGTTTCATTATTTCCACCCGTAATGGATTCAACTATCTTTTCCAACATGAGACCCTTAGCATTTATATCAAACTATAGAGCAGTAAAGAGTAGGCTTGCCATCATCTTATTCCTGCTTTCTTTTTCAGGATTTTCTCAAGACACCCATTACTGGACGTATCGCTATGGCACAAGAGCGGTATTGATGGGCGGCCCTGCAGTTGGAGGAATAGAAGACAATAGCTCAGTAATTTATAATCCTGCGTTATTGAGTTTAGTAAAAAGCACTTCGATATCTATTAACTCAAACTTATACCAAGTAGTAAATATTACGGCAAAAGACGGTGCCGGCCCAGGACAAGATGTTACGAGCAATCAATTCTCGGCCGTGCCAGTAACCGTTTCAGGATTGATCAAAAAGAAAAAGCCGTCTCGCTGGACTCTGGGCTACGCGATTATTGTTCCAACAGAATTTACTTTTAAAGCAACAGCTAGGGAAGATGGATTTAAAGATATTGTTACAACGAATAATGAAAGCCCCGGTGCGGAAGATTATGTTGGTCAATTTTCAATTAATACGCGTTTATCAGAAAACCAAGGAGCATTTGCCGTTGCCTATAAAATCAGTGATAAATGGTCTGTCGGGCTTACTAATAATTTCGTTTATCGTTCGCACAACTATGCTAAAAATGAATTGAGCAGAATGATTTTAAATGATGTTACTAGTACGGGTAAACCAATAAGTACACTGGTAAGTACAAGTGAAGCGCAAAGTATTGAATATACTAATTTGAGGTACGAGCCTAAACTGGGCTTTGCTTTCGTTTCTGGTAATTGGTCTGCAGGCTTAGCTATCGTTTTCCCGAGTATTAATATTGCGGGGAGTGGTACAATAGCGCGCGATGTGGTAGCCAACAGCCTTCAAATTAATTTAGAATCTAATCCGACTAAGCCACCAATTTATGTTAGAACTAACTTTGCGGTTAATGATCGGCAAACTAAGCTATCGACAATCTATAAAAGTCCTTTGTCTATTTCTGCTGGCGTAGCCTATAAAACAAAGAAAACGCTATTGGCTGTTTCAGCAGAATGGTTTGACGCCATTTCTCTTTATAATATCATGTCACCCGAAGACAATTTATTTAAAAGACCTACTAATTTAATTCTGGATGGTAAGAAATTTTTAGAGTTGAATGCTTCCAACAAATCGGTTACCAATTTTGCCATTGGCATCGAACAAGTATTAAATGAAAAGATTAGTATCAGCACTGGATTTCGCACTAATAATTCTTTTTATGATCGTGTTTTTGACGATCGAATTACAAATAGAAATAAAAATAACTTAAATAGTAATTCACTTAACTTAGATATTTCTTCTTGGAATATTTATCATGTAGTAATTGGCGGAACCTTTAGGCAAGAAAGAAGAGACTTGAGTATAGGCATCAATTTTAGTTGGGCATCAGAAGGAACATTGAAACAGTTTGCCAATTTTGATAAGCCAACAGAAAATACTTTTTTACTTGGCCAAAAGGTAAATACTTCTGTTAACTTTTTCTCCTATGGAATATTACTAGGCTATACCTTCCGGATTCGTTCTGGCTCTATTTAAAATTAATATTGAAGGTGCTTAACTGTTGTTCCTTTATTAATCAATTGTTTGAGGGAATCGATTCCAATTTTTAAATGCAGATCGACATAACTGGTAGTTACTACTTTATCGCTTGCCTCTGTTTTTACGCCATCTGGTGTCATGGGTGAATCGCTAACCAAGAGTAAGGCACCAGCCGGAATTTCATTGTAGAATGCAGTTGAGAAAATAGTAGCAGTTTCCATATCAATGGCTGCGGCTCTAATCTTAATTAAGTAGTTTTTAAAATCTTCATCCCATTCCCACACTCTGCGGTTAGTGGTATAAACCGTTCCACTCCAATAATCTTGATTGTAATCTCGGATGGTTGTTGAAATAGCTTTCTGTAAAGCAAAAGCTGGAAGTGAAGGAACTTCTGGCGGAAAATAATCATTGGAGGTACCTTCTCCTCTTATTGCTGCGATGGGCAAAATCAAATCACCAATCTCATTTTTAGCTTTCAAGCCACCACATTTTCCTAAAAATAAAACTGCCTTTGGCATAATGGCTGTTAGGCAATCCATAATCGTTGCAGCATTGGGGCTACCCATGCCAAAATTGATAATCGTAATTCCTTCGGCAGTAGCACTAAGCATAGCGCGACCTTCTCCATGCAAAGGAACCTTATGCCACTCGGCAAACTTCTTTACATAGTTGTCAAAGTTGGTAAGTAAAATATAATGGCCAAAGTCTTCTAGCTTAAGTCCGGTGTAGCGGGGTAGCCAATTTTCTACAATGTCTTTTTTGCTTTTCATCTTTTTTGAATTTTAAAACTGTTCTCGTTTCGTACTTTTGAAGGCGTGCAAAAGCTCAATCTTCCAGAATTCAAGCCTACCCTTAAAAAAGAAGAAGGCAAAATATGGATTTTCGACATGATTCGGAAGAAGTACTTGGTGCTAACCCCCGAAGAATGGGTGCGCCAGCACTTTATTCATTACTTAATTGCGGAATTGAAATATCCAAAGTCACTCTTTCGAATCGAAAGCAGCCTTACCTACAACAAGCTACAAAAACGATCGGACATTCTGGTTTTTAATCGAGATGCAAAGCCTTGGATATTGATCGAATGCAAATCACCTGATATTAAATTATCACAAAAAGCATTCAACCAGGTAGCTATTTACAACATGACTGTAAATGCTAAGTTCGTAGCCGTCACCAATGGCCTAGTACATTATTGTTGTGAAGCTGCTAAGGAAGGAGAGCAGGCAATCTTTTTGGAATCTTTCCCTGTGTTTGATTGAAATAAATACCCCAAAGGGACTAACAGAAAGAATTTCCTTCGTCCTTTTGGGGTAAAATATCAATTTAAAAAACCCTTCACATCTGTATATTCAGTACCGAATGCATCCGATACAGCTTTGTAAACTACTTTGCCATTGATTACGTTCAGCCCTTTCTTCAAATCAAGGTTTTCGCTACACGCTTTTTTCCAACCTTGAGTAGCAAGTCTAATAGCATAAGGAAGAGTAGCGTTAGTTAATGCTAACGTAGAAGTATAAGGTACCGCTCCGGGCATATTCGCAACGCAATAGTGAACTACATCGTCTATTATAAAAGTAGGATCTTCATGTGTGGTTGGGCGGCACGTTTCAATACAACCACCCTGGTCAACGGCCACGTCAACTAATACAGTACCTGGGCGCATAGTCTTTAGCATATCACGCGTAATCAGCTTAGGGGCCTTAGCACCTGGAACCAACACACCACCAATAATTAAGTCGTGAGTCTTTACCAATTCGCGCAGTACATATTCATTAGATACGATCGTGCGAACATTCTTTGGCATTACATCATCAAGGTAACGCAAGCGATTAAGATTGACATCAGCAATAATTACATCCGCACCCATACCGGCCGCCATTTTTGCTGCGTTGGTTCCTACTACTCCACCACCTAAAATCAAGACTTTAGCCGGCATCACTCCGGGTACACCGCCTAGCAATATGCCACGACCTTTCAGGGGTTTCTCTAAATACTTTGCGCCCTCTTGTATAGACATTCTTCCCGCTACTTCACTCATTGGCACGAGTAAAGGCAAGCTTCCGTCAATTTTTTCAACAGTTTCATAGGCCAGACAAACGGCCCCCGTTTTTACCATGGCATGAAGCAATGGTTCGTAAGAAGCAAAGTGGAAGTAAGTAAACACCAATTGATCTTTTTTTATAAGGCTATATTCCTGTTCAATTGGCTCTTTAACTTTTATAATCATTTCGGCAATCGCAAATACTTCTTTGGCGGTTGAAAGTATTTTACCACCTGCGCTGATGTATTCAGCATCATTGAATCCGCTCCCTTCACCCGCGCTGGCCTGCACGTACACAGTATTTCCGCGCTTAGTAAGTTCTTGTGCTCCTGCCGGTGTTAAGGCCACGCGGTTTTCATTATTCTTTATTTCTTTTGGTACTCCGATGATCATATAACTTTTTGTTTAAATTGTCGATAAAGCGGAAAAGGTCGGCAAATATACAACGGTAAGGACAATTTCTAATTCGATTGAAACTAATGGATTCAAACAATTTATATGCTTTTTATGGTTCCTTGCGAAGAGGCATGGAAAATTACGAGCCCCTAAAGGATCATTTGGTCTATCTTTTCAATTGTTGGTTGCCTAGGTATCAACTTTATTCGCTAGGGCCGTATCCATTTGCCTATCAAACAGCCTCAACAAACGATAAAATTTTGGTGGAGGTTTTTGAGGTTACCGATGAGGAAGCCGAAAGAACTATTCATGCTATCGAAATGGAAGCGGGTTATTTTCTTGATTCTATTGTGATCGATAACCATACGGTAAAAATTTATTTATTTGAAAATGTGTCAGATTATCCTTTCGTTTTTGGAGGAGACTGGGTGAAATTCTTTCGTGGCTAAGTCTATTACCGTTATTTTCTATCGTAGATTTTTTTAGGCTTTGAAGGAACATCTGTTTTTCTCTACTTTTACAACTTAATTCCGCAATCGAGTGAGTCAGACAAAAACAGATTTTCCTGTTGTCTCAGCAAAAAAGGCTTCCGCTGTACTAGCTGATTATAGATTGGCATGCGAGAGCCGCGAAGCAAGTCTGCTAGGTCGCAAAGAAGTTTTCATGGGCAAAGCCAAGTTTGGGATTTTTGGCGATGGAAAAGAAGTGGCTCAGATTGCTATGGCGAAAGTTTTTCGCAAAGGGGACTTTCGTGCAGGCTACTACCGCGACCAAACCTTTATGTTGGCTATTGGAGAGATGAACCTTCACCATTATTTTGCTCAACTCTATGCGCATACCGATGTAGTAGCTGATCCTGCGTCTGCAGGAAGATTAATGAATGGTCATTTTGCAACCCGTATGCTAAACGAAGCAGGCGAATTGAAAGATATCGCTAATTTAAAAAACAGCAGTGCCGATATTTCGCCAACGGCTGCACAAATGCCTCGGTTAGTTGGGTTGGCTTATGCATCCAAACTTTTTAGAAATAATCCCGAATTAAAATCATTTACCAATCTGAGCACAAAGGGAAATGAAATTGCATTTGGTACAATAGGCAACGCATCTACTTCTGAAGGAATGTTCTTCGAAGCCATTAATGCAGCTGGCGTATTACAAGTGCCTATGCTCATTTCTGTATGGGACGATGAGTATGGGATCTCAGTTCCCAAAGAATATCAAACCACCAAAGGAAGTATTTCAAAAATTTTATCTGGTTTTCAGCGCAACAAAGATGAAAAGGGCTTTGAGATCATTATTGCGAGAGGCTGGGATTACGAAGGACTTTGCAAAGCCTATGAAAGAGCTGAAAAAATTTGTCGTGAAGAGCATGTTCCTGTTTTGGTGCATGTAACTGAGATGACTCAACCACAAGGCCATTCTACTTCGGGTTCGCACGAACGTTATAAATCAAAAGAGCGCCTTGGATGGGAAGTTGAAATGGACTGCTTGAAAAAAATGCGCAGTTGGTTGATCGAACAAGGCATTGCTTCTCCTTCTGAATTGAATGAATTGGAGAAAGAAGCTAAAGCCGTTGCTAAGGCTGTAAAGAATGAAGCTTGGGAAGCTTTTAGCAATAGCATTCAACGCGATCAGACCTCTCTAGTAAGCCTGCTCGAAAAATGTGAAGAACAATATGTTGAAGTTCATTCGATTTTAGAAAACCTAAATAAAGCCATTCACCCAGGTCGCTACGATTCTGTGAAGGCAGCAAAAGCCGCTCTGCGTGCTTTGGCGGGAAAAGAATCAGCCATCAAGGGATCATTGGTTGAGTGGGTTAGGACTATGGCCATAGAAAACGAAGATCGATTCAATTCCTATTTGCATAGCAAGTCTGCGCAATCTGCGTTGAATGTGAAGGGAGTTTCTGCAGTATATTCTGATAACTCTTCATTGTTAGACGGCCGGGAAGTTCTTCGGGCCTGCTTTGATAATGCGTTCAAACGAGATCCGTGTGTGTTGGCTTTTGGTGAAGACGTGGGCCGTATTGGCGATGTGAATCAAGGCTTTGCCGGACTGCAAGAAAAATATGGGGAGCTTCGTGTGACCGATACAGGCATACGTGAATGTACCATTGTTGGTCAGGGAATTGGCTTGGCACTCCGAGGCTTACGCCCAATTGCAGAAGTTCAATACTTAGATTATTTGTTGTACGCCATCCAAATTATGAGCGATGATTTGGCGAATCTTCAATATCGAACGAAGGGTGGACAAAAAGCTCCGTTGATTGTGCGTACCCGTGGCCATCGCTTGGAGGGCGTGTGGCATGCCGGCTCTCCGATGGGTATGGTGTTGAATAGCCTTCGCGGGATTTTTGTCTTGGTGCCACGCAACATGGTTCAGGCGGCAGGATTTTATAACACGCTTTTGCAATCTGACGATCCAGCATTGGTCATAGAATGTTTGAATGGGTATCGGTTAAAGGAAAAATTGCCGGATAATATCGGTGAGTTTTGTGTTGCGTTAGGCGAGCCAGAGATATTGAGAGAAGGAACCGATGTTACCATTGTTACGTATGGTTCGATGTGTAGAGTGGTAATGGAAGCAGTCAATGAATTAAAAGAAAAGGGAATTTCTTGTGAAGTAATTGACGTACAGTCATTACTACCGTTTGATATTCACCATACCATTGTGGAGTCATTGAAGAAAACCAATAGGCTAGTATTGGCTGATGAAGATGTGCCGGGCGGAGCCACAGCCTTTATGTTACAGCAGGTAGTAGAAGTTCAAAAAGGATATCAGTATTTAGACTCTGCCCCATTAACCATTACAGGAAAGGAACATCGCCCAGCGTATGGTTCTGATGGCGATTATTTTTCTAAGCCAAATCTTGAAGAAATCTTTGATAAAATTTATGAGATGATGAGGGAAGCACAGCCAGAGAAGTTTCCTGAGATCTACTAAATTTTCTTAACGTCTTATTGACTGAAGGGTAAACTCAGGTGTTTCAATCGTGTTGCTCTTATTCAGCGCTCGATCTTGAATTGTTACTACTAATTTTAATGTTTTGATGCCGAAGATTGCTTCGAAACCCAACGATCTCATGCTGTACCTAATTTTACCATCCAGAGGTGATTTTTTTCCTGGGTCTTTGGAAAGTACCGGAAATCTCCCATTGTATCCGGCAATTGAACAATTAGGGTAAATGAAATAAGTAGTCGGATCAAACTTTGTAAAGTTTCCTTGGGCATCTTTGATTAAAAAATCAACGAAAATAGTGTAATAATTAGGGTTGTACTTGGTGTAAAGGGTGTCAATAACAACATTGCTAGCGTTTCTTTTCACGTCCCAATTGGTGCAATTGTAAGGAGTTACAAATTCTGGTAACCCTAGTTGGGGGTTTTGTCTTTTAGTTTTATACGTGACAGGGGCCCCCTTGTAGAGATAATAACGTTGGAGGGAAAAGGTGGTATCTGAATTATAAGTGTCGTCCAAGCCCAAATCGCCATCCCCATCTTTAAAGTTGATTTCTAAAACAATTGAATCTTGTCCAACCGTAGCCTTACCATAGTAGATACTAGCATATTCAATCTGTGAGACAACGGGATAGGTAGGGGCTGTAAAACAGCCATTGAATCCAATAATTACTAATGCAATCAATACTGAGTTTCTAATGCACTTCATTTTCTACCTTTGAATCTTTAACCAAGCAACGCTTGCAATCCGTTAAAAGTTTTACCGACTTACTTCCTACCCTCAACGAAGCTAACTTCGATGATATTGCTTTAGAGCTTTTCCACGTTCAAGCCGAAAACAATTCAATATACCACTCTTATTTAAAGCACCTAGCTATTGATTCGTCAAAGATAACAGCTATTGACCAAATCCCTTTTTTGCCCATCACCTTTTTCAAATCGCATTTAATCAAAACAGGTAACTGGGAGCCAGAAATCTTGTTTAGTAGCAGTGGAACTACAGGAAGCCTGACCAGTCAGCATGTTGTTATTGACCTTTCTTTCTATTTATCTCATTCCCAACGGTTATTTGAATCTAATTATGGAACCCTTCAAAGCTATAATCTACTGGCCTTGTTGCCATCTTATTTAGAGCGGGAAGGATCTTCGTTGATTGCTATGATTGACCATTTTATTAAACAGAGTCAATCAGATTATTCTGGCTTTTATTTGAACAATCAAGAAGAGCTTTTACAAAAGATAGCTTCCCTTAAAAGCGACAAAAGAAAAACCCTTCTATGGGGAGTTTCCTTTGCCCTCCTTGATCTGGCGGAGAGATTTGAAGTAGATTTGAGCCATTGTATTGTTATGGAGACCGGTGGGATGAAGGGAAGAAGAAAAGAATGGGTTCGAAAGGAACTTCATCAGTTTTTGACCTCTCGCTTCAATTGCGAGTCTATCCATTCTGAATACGGGATGACCGAGCTTTTATCCCAGGCCTATTCAAAAAACGATGGACTCTATAAACCTCCAAAATCAATTAAGGTTATGATTAGGGATATCAGCGATCCATTTAAGACGCTAGGATCTGGTAGGTTAGGGGCAATCTCTATTATTGATCTGGCAAATGCTCATTCCTGTGCTTTTATTGAAACCCAAGATTTAGGGAAATTAGGCCAAAATGGTTACTTTGAGGTACTTGGTAGAATGGATAATAGCGACATACGGGGATGTAACCTATTAGTTGGGTGAGCTTTTTTGTCGCTAAACGGTATTTTACTACGGTTTAGGTTTGTTTAAATTAAAAAGATTGATATTTTTGACTTATAAACTACCACACTATGAAAAAAATTCTAGTCTTCATTCTTTTGGTTTCCTTCTTATCGGCTTGCAGCCAATACACTTGCCCTACTTACAGCAAGAAGGAAGTTAAGAAAAGCACACAGAGAATTTAATCCGAAAGGATCTATTCCTACAAGTACTTTTCTACCTCTTTTGCTCCGATTATCGAATCACTCATAATCGCCAATCTCTCTACAACATTTCGTAGTTCACGAATATTTCCTGTCCATTGATAGGACTGTAACGCTTTCATTGCTTTTGAATCTATTTCTTTTGCGCGAGTACCATTTTCATTGGCTAAATCATTAAGAAATTTATTTACCAGCATCGGGATATCTTCTGCGCGATCATTTAATGAGGGCACCTTTATTACTATTACTGAAAGGCGATGATATAAGTCTTCACGAAAGCGATTTTCCGCTATTTCTTTTTTTATGTCTTTGTTGGTGGCAGCAATTACTCGCACATGCACGTTGATATCTTTTTCACCGCCCACACGGGTAATTTTATTTTCTTGCAAGGCACGTAGCACTTTGGCCTGAGCTGATAAACTCATGTCGCCTATTTCATCTAAGAATAATGTTCCGTTTTCGGCCTGTTCAAATTTACCAAGCCGCTGTTTAATGGCTGAGGTAAAAGATCCTTTTTCATGACCAAAGAGTTCGCTTTCAATCAACTCAGAAGGAATGGCGGCACAGTTCACTTCTACAAACTCAAATTTAGCGCGATTACTTTTTTCATGAAGCTGACGAGCTACTAACTCTTTACCCGATCCATTGGGGCCGGTTATTAAAACGCGTGCATCGGTGGGAGCCACCTTATCAATTATCATTTTGATTTCTTCCAGCCCTGGCGAATTTCCGATCATCTCATATTTTTGAGATACTTTTTTCTTTAATGACCTTGTTTCTTTTACAAGGTTATTTTTATCAAGAGCATTGCGTATTGTAATTAAAAGACGATTCAGATCGGGAGGTTTTTGCAGAAAATCATAGGCACCCATTTTGGTGGCATCTACGGCCAGCTCGGTGGTGCCGTGTGCAGAGATCATAATAAAGGTTGCCGCAATTCCTTTTTCCTTTGCTTGCTTCAGTACTTCCATGCCGTCCATTTTGGGCATTTTTATGTCGCAGAGTACAAGATCGTATGGTTCAATTTCTAATTTGGCCAATCCTTCGGCACCATCTTTTGCTTCGTCTATTGTTAGTGCTAATTCTTTTTGGTCTTTTAAAATATCTTTAAGGACGGCCCGGATGCTGGCTTCGTCTTCGATCAATAAAACTTTTGGCATGAGTGAGTTATTATCTAGTCGTTTAAATTTCTTGGGGATCACATTACCAGCCCGCCTCCTCGACACTTGTTGGCGATGAGAGTTTTTAAATAAAAATAATGCAAGCCTGTAAGCCGGGTTTTGTCGAGCTGGTTTTGCAACCAGCAAGCTTTATCATTTATCTGGACCTGCAATCACTCGCAGGTTCTAGCAGCCTACCCAATCACGCCTGCCGAAGCACCTAGCGAGCAGCTAGTACTTTCGAAGCGCAACCTATTTGGCCTTTCAACCCGTAAGGTTTACCATGCCCCTGATATCACTATCAGCGCGGTGGGCTCTTACCCCACCTTTTC
>JAYVPS010000295.1:0-12350 GCA_043757225.1 Cytophagales bacterium
TTGCAGCGTAAAGCACGAAGTGTGTTGGGAGTGTGTGTGGACGGACTTGGAGCGTAAAGCCCGGTGGCCTTGCGTTTCGCTTGGCCATGCCCTAAAATCGCAAAACTTTAGTACACTCAAAATAAATTAATGAACATCTTCAGCAAATACTTTCTTAAGTTTGCTACTAGTAATAGTAAAAAATAATATGGCTGGAATTCTAAAATCCGTTTCAGGAAAAAGTAATATAGATCTTAGCAAAAAGAAATTCGCTATTGTGGTGGCCGAGTGGAACGAAGAAATTACCGAGCCCCTGTTTCAAGGTGCTTACAATGCATTGATTGAACTGGGTGCGAAAAAGCAAAACATCCTTCGTAAAACTGTGCCTGGTAGTTTCGAACTTCCGCTAGCGGCCCAATGGATGGCCGAAAAGAAAGAGGTGGCTGGTGTTATTTGTTTAGGGTGCGTTATTCAGGGCGACACTCCCCACTTCGATTACGTCTGTCAGGCAGTAGCCTACGGCATTATGAAAGTAAACTTAAAAACTAATAAGCCCGTTGCTTTTGGTGTGCTTACCACGCTCAACAAAAAGCAAGCTATGGATCGGGCAGGAGGGAAGCTTGGCAATAAAGGTGAAGAAGCTGCACTTACGGTGGTGAAGATGTTGGAGAAATAATCCTTGAGTATACGGGGCAGTATTGATAGCCATCTTTTATGGCTGAGAAACGAACAAAGGAGTTGGGCATCAGAAAAGTAATGGGTGCCACTGTAACTAATTTAGTGATTATACTGTGTTGTGATTTTACAAAACTAGTGATAATGGGTTTAGCTGTTGGCTATCCAATCGCTTGGTATCTGGTGTCAGATTATCTTTCCGGTTTCGTTTATCATACTGAAATTAGTGTGTGGGTTTTTGTGCTTACCGGATTGGCGTTGCTTGGAATTGCGTTGGCAACCGTAGCTTATCAATCAGCCCGGTCTGCCTTAGTTAATCCTGTTGAGTCATTGCGGAGCGAATAGAGCTTATTTTTGACTTTAGGGTAATCGTTACTCTTTTCTTTTCTTCCAGGGTATGAGAGTGAAATTATTATAAACAAATTAACGTATCATTAAGAAAGTCTCTTGGATATTTTTCAGGAGAGCAGCTCTTTTTTTTGTTATTTTGGGTTTATTCTCTTGTTGCCATTTATGATACAAAAGTTTTTAGATCAATTCTCGCGGTTTTTTGTCGGGGGGTTGTTCATTTTCTCTGGACTGATCAAACTCAATGATCCCGTTGGCACGCAAATTAAGATGGAGGAATACTTCGAAGTATTTGTCGATGACTTTGGTTCGTTTTTTCATTACTTTATTCCTTGGTCACTAGAGATTGGCTTGGTCATTATTATTTTAGAGTTGGCACTTGGCATAGCCATTTTGATTTATTGGCGCATGAACCTAACGGCTTGGGTGCTTTTGGCGCTAATGGTTTTTTTTACCTTCCTTACTTTTTACTCAGCTTATTTTAATAAGGTTACTGATTGCGGTTGCTTTGGCGATGCGATCAAACTTACTCCATGGGAATCTTTTACCAAAGATGTGGTGCTGATGATTTTTGTACTACACCTGTTTTGTTACCGAAAGAAATATAAACCGGTTTTAAGAACACGAGAAGGGCATGCAATTGTACTGGCTACAGTTTTGCTTAGTTTGTTTTTGGGTATTTATGCATTGAGACATTTACCATTTATTGACTTTCGGGCTTATCGAACAGGCAATAACATCCCTAAACAAATGATTGCACCGGAGGCTCCTATTATTGAATACACTTTTTTGAAAGACGGACAAGAAGTTAAATCACAGAAATACCTGACGGAAGAGGGCTTCAAATATGTTTCATCCAAAGTATTGAATGAAGACAAAATCAAACCTAAAATTACAGACTATTCAATAAGCAGTCCAGAAGGAGAGGATAAAACCCAATATACCTTTCAAGGAAATCGATTACTGATTGTGATGTATGATGTAAAAAAATCCTCCAATAAAAATATTTCAGCTATTAGAGAATTGACTAAAAAATTGGATGGCAAAGTAGATTGCTTCGTGTTGACTTCATCTGCTTCAGAAGCGATGGAAACTTTTAGACATGAACATCAATTGGCAGTGCCTTATTACTATGCAGATGCTACGGTATTAAAAACAATTATTCGCTCCAATCCGGGCATAGCCCTGTGGAAAGATGGCACGGTGCTGGGCAATTGGCATCATAATGATACTCCTTCGGTTGAGGAAGTCTTAAGATTGGTTCAATGAAAATTTTTCTTGTCGGCCTTCCCGGTTCAGGAAAAACTACCTTGGGGAAACAAGTAGCTAAAAGTTTGAACATTGCTTTTGTCGATTTGGATGAAGCGATTGAAAAATCGGAGAAAAGAAAAATAGCTGAGATATTTAAAAATTCAGGTGAAGATTATTTCCGTCAGATAGAATCCGAGCTATTAAAGTTTTGGGTGAATTCACCAACGGATTTTTTGATGTCTACCGGTGGAGGTGCTCCTTGTTTTTTTGATAATGTAAAGATCATGAACGATGTAGGGACTACTATTTTTTTAGATGTTCCGGCAATGGAGATCGCCAAACGAATCTCAGCATCAAAAAATCCTGAGCGACCACTTTTAAAAAATACGAGTGATGATGTGCTGAAAGACCAGATTGAGTTTTTGCGAACACAACGCAAAGCATTTTATAAACAAGCGAAAGTAATCTTGCGCGGAAGAGATATTAAAGCAACTGAAATTCTGGGAAAGATTAACTCTTAAAACGGGAAGCCCAAAGTAAACATGATGCGATCGGTAGTGTTTGTGTAGTTATAATCAGGCCCTGGTAAAAAGGTAACAGCATAGGGTGTATAATATCCATCACCCTGGGTATGCACCACCGCCAGATCAATAAAAAATTTGGAAGTACGGTAGCCCACTCCGCCCGTAATAGAAGAAAGATTGGTGAGGGAATAATTGATTCGATTATCGGGCTTGTTGGCGTACGGATCGTCCATTAAATTATATCCGGCACGTATTCTAAATTTCTTCAATCGGTATTCTCCTCCTATCCGAATGTTTGTTACCGATTTAAATCTTGAAGCAATGGGTTTGTTAATATCCTGACCCGCATCGTAACTAAGACTATAATACTGCTGACTAAAATTGCTGGTGGAGGCATTACTGTAATTCACTAATTCAACATCGGCATTAATAAATCCTTTTTTAGGGATGAAGAAAGCTGCCCCAAAGGTAACTCTGCCGGGGGTACTCAACCCATAATTTACAAGGTCATCAATAGTTTTTGAAGATTCATTATTTAAGAATTTCTGCCCTTTGCCATAGTAATCGTAGTTGTTCCAACTAGTAGTCATCTTACCATCGTATCTGTCATTAAGCTGGTAGGCCGTTGGGGTAACATAGGTGATCCCAAATTGCAGATAGTCAATTGGCTTTACCAATGCACCAAGAGTTAAATTAACACCACCGCCTGTGGTAGTGCGTTTTTCATTAAGGGTTAAATTATTAAAGCAGGCATTGCAAGGTGCTTGCAGTTTCTGGCCTTCAAAGTTTTCAATATAGGTTTTATCATATTGATAACGGACAGAAGTGATGCCCAAGCCAGCGCCCAAAAATATTTTATCCAAAAAGTTGGCGCCATAGGAAATACTCCATTGGTTTTGAGAACCTGATGTTTTGATGATCTCTTTCTGCTCAGGTTTTCCTCCATCCAAATCGCTAAAGTAATCAGTGCTAGTAGCCCCTTTAGGCCCAATTAAATAATTATTAAAACCTAAATAGGTGGGTGTATTTACGTTATCTCCTTTACCTGCTAGGTTAGTATTTGGATCATATTTTGGATCAAATTGATCCTTGGTATAACCTGTAGCGGATTCTAAAAAGTAAGCAACTATAGAACTGCCATTGTTTTGGCCGTTGTATTGCAACGTGCCATTAAAATCATTGAGGCGGCTTAGCGTAATAGCAAATGTGCCACCATAAAAGGGAGCCTTATCTGTATTTTTGTCTGCGCCAAATACAATAGCCAGACCGGGCAAACTTAACATTGAGCTTGAACTAGAGGAGGAAGATGAAGTTGCTAACAAGTTATTTTGGCCATTTTCATAGGTAGTATAATTCCCACTGGCATTTTGAAAAGTGAGGGCAGGTGTAATGCTGAATTCATTTCGATTATAGAAACCAAGAGCGGCAGGGTTTGAACGCGCTGAACTAAAATCTCCTCCCAATGCTACTTGCGCCCCACCCATAGCCTGAACTCTTGCGCTTCCTCCTGCATTTTGGCGTGAAAAAAGCAGTGCTTGTTCAATGAAGTAATTTTGTGCCCCCGCTTCAGCAGAAATAAACACACCAATAGCGGTGAGCCATATTGCCCATTCTCTAAACTTCATAGAAGTTAATTTTAAAGGGATTTATTTAACGATAGGAGATTAATCTCTGCCCCTGCGTGCACCACCGCCACCACCGGATGAGCCCCCGCCTCCGGATGAACCACCGCCTGTGCTGAACGATCTTCCGCCAGACGAGCTGTTGCCCCAATTACTGTTGGAATTATTCCAGCTATTATTATTGTTGTTATTATTCCAACTATTGTCATAGCTGCGTTGATAGGTGTGGGTATTGTTAGAATTACTCCAACTACTATTGGCGTTATTGTTAGTTGCTACCTGCGCATCATTTCTCCAAGTACGATTATAGTATTGCTGATTTTCAGCCGCTACCCTTCCACCTGAATTTGTTCCTCCGGTACGCGTTGCATCTGTACCGTAATAACGATCAATTTCTTGATTTCTTGTTGACTGTGGCCTTGGCCTATCGGCAATGACTACTGCCGGTGAGCCATAGTATGAGTTTCCATATCCATAACTGTTATATCCATACCCTCCAAAGGAAGAGTAAGGACTTCCATATCCGCCTCCGAAATATGAATTCATACCATAACCAAGCATGGAAGACCAGCCATTACCATAGCTACTACCAAAACCCATTGAGAAACCGGAATAAGGCGAATTGAAACTATTCCCCATTCCATAACCTCCAAAGCTATTATACCCATAAGGGCTCATACCCATGCCGTAAGGAGAGCCAAAATTGTTGAAGCCATTGTAGCCATAGGGACTACTCATGCGACCATAACTGTTGTAATAATTGTTGTTATAGCCGCCACAAGTATTGCAATTGTTGTTAAACCCATTGTAATTCGTTAAGGCTTGGTTAACTGCTGTAGGCTGATAGTTCGGATTGAAAAAGGAAACGCTATTTGTAGGATTGGTGCCTACTTTTGCGCCTGAAATATATTCCGGGTTTACACTGCGGCCCGAATAGCTATCAGTAGGGTTGATAACAGCTGATGTTTCGCTCTCAGTTATTTTTCTAACATCGACAGATGCTATACTCTGATGAGCCGCATTTAGAACTGCTCGATCCTTGGAAGTAAAATACATGTCATCGGTTTCTTCAGTGCCCTGAGCAAAGACACCCGCGCTCATCACAACGGCAAACAAAGACAACAAGGCTATTTTAGTTTTCATAATTTTATGGATTAGTATCCACGGTTAATAACGTAAATCTACTCATTTCGGATATTTTATAGTACAATTTTAATGCTAAAGATTCAGATGTCCCTATTATGTATTATTAAAAGCCATCGTAGGCTATATTTGTCCGCTCAAAACATATAAAAGACTTAAAATTCAATGGGAAAAGAGATTACAAGCCGCGCTGACGATTATTCACAATGGTATATTGACTTGGTAAAGAAGGCCGATTTGGCTGAAAACTCTGCCGTAAAAGGCTGCATGGTTATCAAACCGTATGGATATAGTATTTGGGAAAAGATGCAGCAGGCACTCGACCAAATGTTTAAAGACACGGGTCACGAAAATGCTTACTTCCCCCTTTTTGTGCCGAAGAGTATGTTTGAGGCGGAAGAAAAAAATGCCGAGGGCTTTGCCAAGGAGTGTGCGATTGTAACTCACTATCGATTAAAGGCGGATCCGAATAATAAAGGAAAACTAATCGTTGACCCCGAAGCTAAGTTGGAGGAAGAACTAGTCGTTCGCCCAACAAGTGAAGCCATTATTTGGAGTACGTATAAAAAATGGATCCAATCGTATCGCGATTTGCCTTTGCTGATCAATCAATGGGCGAATGTGGTGCGATGGGAAATGCGGACACGACTTTTTTTGCGCACAGCAGAATTTCTTTGGCAAGAAGGACACACCGCGCATGCTACCTCTGCTGAGGCAATTAAGGAAACTAAGCAGATGCTAGATGTCTATGCTGAATTTGCTGAGACGTTTATGGCGATGCCTGTAATCAAAGGAAGGAAATCTGAAGGGGAACGTTTTCCTGGTGCTATTGACACATATTGTATTGAAGCCATGATGCAAGATGGTAAGGCATTGCAGGCCGGTACGTCTCATTTTTTGGGTCAGAATTTTGCCAAAGCATTTGATGTACAATTCACCAATAAAGAAGGCAAGTTGGAAATGGTATGGGGCACTTCGTGGGGAGTAAGTACACGATTGATTGGTGCTTTGATTATGGCACACTCCGATGATGATGGCTTGGTGTTGCCTCCTAAACTCGCTCCGATACATGTAGTGATTGTACCGATCTTCAAAAATCAGGAAGAGTTAGATAAGATTTCTGTAGAAGCAGAAGCAATTATTGTATCACTGCGCAAACAAGGTTTCTCTGTGAAGTTTGATAGCCGGGATAATTTGAAGCCAGGTTACAAATTTGCCGAGTATGAATTGAAAGGTGTACCGGTACGAATTGCCATCGGCCCTCGTGACTTAGAAAGTAAAACCGTTGAAGTTGCCCGCAGAGATACGAAGGAGAAAAAAGTAATGAAAATGGATTTGGTGGCAACAGAAATCCCAAAACTGCTTGATGACATCCAAGCCAATATTTATAAAAAAGCCTTAGCATTCCGCAACGATAAAATAACCAACGTGGATGCTTATACCGATTTCAAAAAAGTGTTGGATGAGAAGGGTGGATTTGTATTGGCTCATTGGGATGGCACGCAGGAAACAGAGACTGCTATTAAAAATGAGACCAAAGCTACTATTCGCTGTATTCCTCTGGACGCGGAGACAGAAAGTGGCATTTGTGTATTTTCTGGGAAGCCATCGAGCCAACGGGTTTTGTTTGCCAGAGCTTATTAAATTTGAGATTTAGGATTTGAGATATAAGATTTAGACGTAGCTTTGATAGTTCACATACGTTAAGTCATCTTCAAATCAGATCTTACTTTTGAAAATTTAATTAATCCATGGTAGAGTGGTCAACCGTCATAACGTTATTACTATTTGGGCTATTTTTGGTAGTGGCTGAAATTGTTTTTGTGCCAGGCACTACGTTAGTCGGTGTTATTGGTTTTGCGTTGCTGATTGTAGGTGTAGGGCTTAGCTTCAAATATTTTGGTGGTGCTGCGGGATGGATTATTCTGGGTACTACTGCGGTGACTTGTGGAGGTTCACTTTACTACTCGTTAACCTCTAATGCATGGAAACGATTTTCACTTAAATCATCCATTGATAGTAAAGTAAATGAGGGAGAGTTGGATAGTTTGAAGGTTGGTATGGAAGGAAAAACTATTTCCGCTTTACGCCCGATAGGGAAGGCTGAACTGAATAATAAAACAGTAGAGGTGAAAACTAATGGCGAATATTTAAATACCGGAAGTCGAATCCGCATTATTAAAATTTTATTTAATCAAATAATCGTAGAACCTATAAACTAAAACTATGGAAGGCTTATTATTTATTTTTGTTGTTTTTGTCAGCATTGTTGCATTCTTCATGTTCATGTATTTTGTTCCGGTGGGTCTGTGGATCACTGCCATTTTCTCTGGAGTGAAAGTCACTATCGGTCAGTTGATTGGGATGCGGCTTCGTAAAATCCCGCCAAGCATTATTGTTAACTCCCTCATCACGGCAACGAAAGCCGGCATCGCGTTAACACCTAGCGACCTTGAGACACACTACTTAGCCGGTGGAAATGTCCAGAATGTAATCAAAGCCTTAATCTCTGCCGATAAGGCTAATATTAGTTTGAGCTTTAAGCAAGCAACCGCTATTAACTTAGCAGGCCGCGATGTTTTTGAAGCGGTTCAGATTTCGGTAAATCCTAAAGTAATTAATACTCCAAAAGTAGCAGCAGTAGCTGCCGATGGTATTCAATTAATTGCCATTGCGCGTGTTACGGTGCGGGCCAGCTTAGCTCAGTTGGTGGGGGGTGCCGGTGAAGAAACCATTTTAGCTCGTGTGGGCGAGGGTATCGTAACCTCTATAGGTTCGGCAGCCTCACACAAAGAGGTGTTGGCTAATCCTGACAAGATTTCAAAGTTGGTACTTTCTCGCGGATTGGATGCAGGGACAGCATTTGAAATTCTATCTATTGATATTGCTGACGTAGACGTAGGTGCAAATATTGGCGCAAAGTTACAAACCGATCAGGCTGCCGCTGACTTAAGAGTTGCAGAAGCAAGAGCGGAAGAGCGCAGAGCAATGGCCGTAGCAGTAGAGCAAGAGATGAAAGCAAAGGCACAAGAAGCACGTGCAAAGGTAATTGAAGCGGAAGCCGAAATCCCGAAAGCAATAGCACAAGCATTTTTGAATGGTAACCTGGGCGTGATGGATTATTATAAAATGCAAAACGTACAAGCTGATACAGAGATGAGAAATTCTATTTCCGGGTCAGGAAAGGGAGGCCAATCTCCGAATCCAACAAAGTAAAAAAAGTGAAAAGGCCGAAAGGCCTTTTTTTATGTCTTGTCGTATTGTCGCAAAGGATTTTTTGATGCGATTGATCGCTTAAGACAAGTCCTATTTCAACTGCTTATTAATCGGGTTAAGACTACTCTACGAGCAAGCTAGTACTTTTGATTTATTCCGCGATGGAATTTTAGGTGAGTTACTAAACCCCTTCTTGAGTATTGAAATGTTTTTGGAGGCGTCCTGATCCCTTTCCATCCATCATCATTACTAAGTAATCTCCATACTCAATCTTAACAGAGCCTTCCGGGTTTTTTATTAGCTTTCGTTCTCCGTTTGTAACTTTCACAATTCCTATCAACACCACATTGCAAGTTTTCTTCAAGTCAAAAAAAGCTTTATCATAAAACTGCCCACCGAACGGGTTGTCGGGCTTTACTAAAATCTGTTTCAAGTCATACTCATGGTCTTCATGAGCGTAAGCAATCAACTCCTCGCTAAAAATAGCCACATCAGGTTCATAGATATAGCTAGCCAATAACTTGGAAGAGATTTCATTTTTTGAAATAGTGTAAGTAACGCCCGCATTTTGAAAGGTGCTTTTCAGATTTCCATTATCAAGGGTAACTACATAGTTGAGGTTGGAAAAATGTTTTTTTAAGTTGATGACATAAACCAACTTCTCAGTGTCATCATTCAGATTGACAAACACGATAGAGGCATCACGAATGTTGGATTTCTCTATTAAATCATAGTTATTATAGTCAGAGTAAAGAGTATAAACCTGATCTTGCTTATAATATTCGTGAATGATATCAATATTAGAGCGGTCTTTGGTGATTACAGCAACTTGCTTGCCGGCCCCAATGAGGTGACTGATAACTGACTGGCCAAAGTCGTTCCATCCAATAATCACTACGTGATTTTTGAAGTTGGAGCCGTTGAAGCCCAGAATTTTGTTTTCTTGGATTGTACTCATAAAAGTTGCGATCTGTCCTATAATAAAACCATAAACACCTAAACTGGAAAGTAGAAAAACAAAACCGATCATTCGACCCCAGTAAGTTACAGGAAGCACATCTCCATAACCAACGGTAGTCAATGTTTCGGTCAGATACCAAATAGCATCTTGCGGAGTTCGTAGTGTGCTATGAGGCGAATTGGCTTCAATATTTAAAAGCAAAGTTAGCAGCGATCCATAGATGGCAACAATTACAACGACAGTAATAATTGCTCTTTTTCTATTAAAACGTCTTATATGTAATCCTGTCACCGGGGAAAATTAGTTTAAAAAATCAGGAAACAAAAATGATTTCCAGACATCTTGAGATTGGTGGTAAATTGGGACTGCTTCGGTCAGTACAAAGCCAAATTTCCAACGCTAAGTCCTCACAATAACATGTTACTCGGGTTGACATTTTTTTAATGCCTGTTCTACTGTTTTGATTTCTATCATGCCTTGCCGGTGAGACCAAGTGTTGTAAATATAAGTGGCTATTTCAGCAATTTCCAATTCCGTTAACGATGTAATTCCTTTCATCTCTTTATTGAATTTTTCTCCATTTACGATAAGCTCGCCTTTCGTGCCATATTTCATTAGGCAAAGTACTTCTTCGGGATGAAGGTCTATGTAGTCAGACTGATTTATTGGTGGATAAACTCTTCCCAATCCGTCTCCATTTTTTTGGTGGCAGTTACTACAATTCTTGATATAGAGCTGCTCTCCTTGGGCATAGTATTGTTGAAATTTTGTGTTTTTGCCTTGACCGCAAGCGGTTAGCCATAAGCCACAAGCCGCAAGCCACAGGCCATATGCTATTAGCTTCTGGTTTGCGGCCTGAAGGTTGGAGCCGAGTTGATTGCTAAATGCCATTGCTGTTTCTAAGCTTCTTAATATCTGTGATCAAGCGATTTACTTCCTCTTCTTTGGTGCCATCGTACTTACCACGGATTCGGCCTTTCTTATCGATCAGCAAAAAAGCTCCACTATGAATAAAACCATCTTGTTCAGTTTTGTCTTCCATGGCCGTGGCGAAGTAGCTGGTCTGTGCGATTTTATAAATCGAATCTTTTATCCCTGTAACAAAATGCCAGCGCTTGCTTTCAACGTCTAAGCGTTCGGCAAAATCATGGAGGAGGGCTACGGTGTCGTAATCAGGATCGATGGTGTGGGAGAGCAACAATACATCGGGCATTTCTTGCGTAGCCTCGTACACCCGTAGCATTTGCGTTTTCATAATCGGGCAAATGGTGCGACAAGATGTAAAGAAGAAATCGGTTACATAAATTTTGTCTTTGTAAGTCTCGTTGGTGACGGTGACACTATCTTGGTCTACAAATTTGAATTTGGCTATTGTGTGATAGACTGTATCTGATCCATTAACTTCTCGCTCTCCGAAAATCGGCAGTTGAGATTCTTTTTTAGCACAAGAAGCGAATATCATAATTAGTAGCAGCCCGGCTATAATTTTGAATTCTACATTCTGAATTATTACAACTAATTTATCTAAGAATAATTTCATCTCCTTCGTGAATTTCATGGTGGTTGATAGCGATAACGTTTTGTCCAAAATAAATCTTATTTTCTTTTTTGCGATAATTTGCTAAAGTGGCCGTTGGTTCTTTTCCTTTTTCTCCGGTTTGTTGATTAATGGTGGGCATCACACAACGAGCGCACGGCTTTACTCCTGCAAATTTATTTACCCCGATAGTAAAAAATTTCCAATTGTCTTCTTCATAGGGTGTGCCTCCGGTAAACACAAGGTTGGGTCGAAAGCGATTCATCGGAATGGGCTGAGTCAGGCGTCCATTTAAATCATTTAATGAACTCTCTCCAGTAATTAAGAATGGGTAGCCGTCAGCTAGACTGACATTTTCGTGGTTGATCTGATAAGAAGGGTCAATCGGCCTTTGATTTTCTTCAGGGAATTGGACCAACTTGCATGATAGCCCCAGTCTTTTTGAAAACCATTCGCTAAACTCAATATTGATTTCAAAAGTTGTTATCTCATCCTTCCATATCAGGGTTTTGATCGGTTGGGGCAGTAATTGATTTTCGAAAGGAAGAAAAAAATTGCCCCCGCTATGAGTAATAGAAAACCCTGTTTTTTGAAGAGTGGGCTTGAACAAAGCCATAGATGGATACTCCCTCTGGGTCATAAAACCATTCTCCCCATTTACCAACATCCAGCGCCTGTCGTATTGAAGCCCTTTCTCCATTACCTTTGCCAAAGAGAGACGGATTCCCCCCATCGATTTGATGGGATAAATCCATATTTCAGACAACTTCAATCTGTTCATGAGCTTATTTAGGATATTTTGCACTAACTTAGTCAATAACCAAGAAAATGTCGAAAAGTGCAGCCCTGTGGTATTTTGAAAGTGTAAACTTGTACAACACCCTTTGCCCGCATAAGGTAAGGGCAATGGCAGGAAGCCACGTGTTTGATCGTTATAAACGAGATGAGTTCATCTATTTTCCCGATGAAACTGCTACTCATATTTATATGATCGTAGATGGGCGTGTAAAAATCGGGCATTATTTAGAGGATGGAAAGGAAGTAATTTCGGCTATCCTTTCTACTGGAGAGATTTTTGGCGAGCTAGCCTTGGC
>JAYVPS010000296.1:0-3290 GCA_043757225.1 Cytophagales bacterium
GAGAAGACATCGCAAAAATTAGCATCCCGGTTATAATTCTTGCGGCAACGATTCCTGATCAGGCTACTGTTCAAAAAACCTATGCTGCACAGTATGAAAAATTACCTTCCGTACGTATACTTTACGCACAAAATTCTGCTCACTTTGTGATGTATGACCAACCCGAATGGTTTTTGGATACGCTGATGAAAACCATAAAATAGGGTGGATAAAAAGGCTCATTTTAATGAATTGTTTGACACGTATTATTCTAAAGTCTTTAGGCTTTGTAAGGGTTATTTTTATGGCAATGAAGTATTTGCAGCAGATGCATCTCAGGAAATCTTTATAAAGATATGGAAGCACTTAGATTCCTTTCGATGCGAATCGAGCATTAGCACTTGGATCTATCGAATCTCCGTAAACACATGCCTGATGTCTTTGCGAAAAGAGTCTTCAAAAAAAGAAAGGCCTACGAATACTTTCCCAATCATAGAAGCTGAGCAGTATTCGCATGACGAGGAAGAGAAGTTAGAAAAGATGTATGCGTGCATTCAGAAACTGGAAGAAAAGGATAAAATGATAATTCTGATGGTTCTTGAAGGAATAACCTATAATGAAATTTCTGAGGTGGTTGGGATAAGTGAAGAAACTCTTCGAGTAAGAATCCATCGAACTAAAAAAAGTTTAACGCAATGTGTGCACAATGGAAAAATTTGACGATTTACATAATGTTTGGGGTAATCAATCGGATCCTATGCCTGCGATCTCAGCTTCTGACTTAATAAAAAAGGGAGAAGCTCATAGGAAAAAGTTAAAAGCAAGCCAGTTTTGGACAATCGGAATCCTTTCTGCACTAATAATAATACTTGTAAGTTATTTTATATGGGTGGGCGTGCATAAGCTGAATGGGTTTACCATTGGTCTGACTATTATGATTTGTGTGATAATAATGCGTGTTACCCTTGAGTGGATAAGCGTGATTAAATTTAATGCTATTAAACCTGACACTAGTCTTAAGGAATTCAGCAATAAAATGCAACAGTTTTATAGTTGGCGAAAGAGAATCCATTGGATATTCATACCTATCATCTATATTTTGTACATCATTGGTTTTACAATGATGCTACCCTCTTTTAAAGAAAATTTATCTCAGGGAATGTATGTCTATGTAATAATTAGTGGCTATGGATCCTTGATCGTTTTTGCTTTGTTTATAATTAGCTTTATAAAGAGAGAAGTGCAACTTTTGGATTACCTAAAAAAATGCAACTAATGCGATCTGTCTTTTTGAACAATGTCAGGTGTTTCTAATCCAGAAAGCAACTGGTAGCATTATCCCGGTCGTTTGCAACGCGAGCTGGTTCTTGACCAGCGCTGCCAAATATTTATATAATTGCTGGCGAACTGTAAGAGTTAAATTTTTACATTCGCTCTATGGCTGGTTACCGTGGATAGTTTTTTTTAAAGGCGCGCTGCCTGAATTGCCATAACTATGAATAGATATTAAATCGAAAAACTATGAAAATGAAACGTAGGAATTTTATTACAAATTCTTTGCTTACTACCGCAGGACTTTATACTGGTATTTCTACTGATGCCATTGGAAACGATTTTGGAGCGCTAGAAAAGACAATGACTCCTCCTCTTTTTTCTGAAGACATTGCCTTTAAGATTAGTCTTTTTTCAAAACACTTACAATGGCTTGACTACACCAACATGGCGTCAACTGCTACAGAGCTTGGATTTGATGGAGTTGATCTCACAGTTCGCCCCGATGGACATGTACTTCCTGAACGCGTAGAAGAAGATCTTCCCAAAGCGTATGAAGCAATTAAAAAGGCTGGATTAAACCTTTATAGTATTGTCACTGCCATCGCTAATGCTGATGACCCTTCAACAGAAAAGATTCTTAAGACTGCGAGCAAGCTTGGTGTCAGGCTTTACCGACTAGGCTGGTTTTACTATGAGGACAAACTTTCTATTGAAGATAATTTGCAATTGATTTCAGTCAAAATTAAAAAGATTGAAGCTCTCAACAGAAAATACAATATCCAAGGCGTATACCAGAATCATTCTGGTCATTATTTTAGTGCCCCCATTTGGGATCTTGCTCAAACTCTTAAAGCCACAAATGCACAAACCATCGGATCACAATTTGATATTAATCATGCCACGATTGAAGGCATGTATGCGTGGGTTTATGGGTTAAAGCTAATCGCGCCTTTTATTAAAATGATCAGCATTAAAGATTTTCAATGGGTAAAGAAAGATGGAAAGTGGAAAACGGAAGGTGTTCCTCTTGGAAGTGGAGCAGTTGACTGGAAAAACTATTTGGCGGTTTTAAAAGAAGGCAATGTGAAGGTTCCTATTTCATTGCATTGTGAATATCCTTTGGGTGGCGCTGAAGATGGAAGAAGAACAATTACTATTCCAAAGGAGGAGATTTTCAATGCTATACGAAAGGACCAATTATTTTTAAAGCGAGCATTGCAAGAGGCTGGTCTTACATTGTGAGTAAAAAAGTCACTAAGAAATTAATGGTTGTTTTCAATATCAACGATTGCTTAGCTTCGTTAATGAAGGTGTGTTTTTTTAAAATACCCTATTTCAAATTTCCTTTCTTTAACTCGTCAACTGCATAATCGCAAGCACGTGCAGTAAGAGCCATGTAGGTGAGCGAGGGATTAACGCACGCGGATGAGGTCATGCATGAGCCGTCTGTGATAAAAACATTTTTCACTTCATGTAGCTGATTGAATTTGTTCAGTACAGAAGTTTGTGCATTCAACCCCATGCGTGTAGTACCCATTTCATGATTGGCATTACCCGGAAAAGAAGTGTTGATATAAGGCTTCACGTTCTTATACCCAACAGCCTCCATCATTTCAGCTGCCGAGTTGGCCATGTCTTGTTGCATAGCTTTTTCATTTGTCTTGAATTCGCAGTCTATCGAAAGGGTGGGCCTGCCCCATTTATCTTGCTTGTCATTGTGAAGGGTTACACGATTTTCAGCGTAAGGTAAGCACTCGCCAAATCCACCCAGACCAATGCTCCAGGGTCCTGGCTTTTGAACCTCTTCTTTCAGCCCTGCTCCAATGGAGTCATGACTTCCCCATCCCGCGCGACTGGCGCCACCTTGCAGGCCAAAGCCCCGAATGTAGTCCGTCCTTTTTTCTACAATGTTTCGAAAGCGCGGTATGTAAATGCCATTTGGCCTGCGCCCACTATAATAGCTATCTTCAAATCCATCAACGTGTGCATTCGCTCCTGCTTGCTTGTGGTGATCCATTAAATTTCTTCCTATCTGA
>JAYVPS010000297.1:0-12292 GCA_043757225.1 Cytophagales bacterium
GATAATAAAGGCCAAAATGGTTGCCAGTAATGGTGCTTCTAATAGATTGATGAGCAAGTATTGCTTGTTGCTCAACTTGGACAGAAAATCACGTGTAGCGAAAATGATTGTCTGCTTAAAATTGTTAGGGATTTTTAAGGTGCTAGGTGGTTCTTCTTTTACATCTTCTATGCGTTGAATCTTAAACCTCTCTTTGTACATGTCATTCCATTGCACCGGAGTAACTTTTCTCTTGTTGGTAGGCTGACCGTATTCATCTACCACCTTTGCTTCAATGATGTTGAAGATTTGCTCTGGGTTTACATTACCACAAGTTTCACATTGTCCTCGGTTGCTATCTACCTGATGAGTTGCCTTCTTAAAGTAAGTTACGGCCTCTACAGGACTGCCATAATAGGAGGGGTAGCCACCAGTATCCATAATCACCATCTTATCAAACATCTTGTAGATCTCTGAAGAAGGTTGGTGAATAACTACAAAAATCAATTTTCCTTTAAGTGAAAGTTCTTTTAGTAAGTCGATTACATTTTCAGAATCTCGTGAGGAAAGCCCTGAGGTTGGTTCATCTAAAAATAAAATGGCTGGTTCCCGAATCAATTCCAACGCGATATTCAGCCTCTTACGCTGCCCGCCACTAATTTTTTTATCGAGGATACTGCCAACGGTTAAATCTTTGCGTTGATCCAATCCCAAGTTCTCCAGCGTATACATAACTCGCTCTTGAAGTTGCTGCTCAGTAAAATCGGCAAAGCACAACTTGGCATTGTAGTATAAATTTTGATAAACCGTAAGCTCTTCAATCAACAAATCGTCTTGCGAAACGAATCCTATAACGCCTTGTATTTTGTCTTTCTGTCTGTTGATATCAAATCCATTGATAAGAATTTCTCCCTTGGATGGTTTTTCCAACCCAGCTAAGGTGAGTAGAAGCGTGGTTTTACCCGCACCACTAGCACCCATAATTCCAATTAGTTTTCCTGGGCCTTCAGCAATCAAGACATCCCGTAAGCCGATTGCTCCATTAGGGAATTTGAACTCTTCCACATTGGCATTGAATGATAGCTTAGTGGTTTTTATCTCTTCATTAAAATGGGCGACTAAATCGCTGTAATAAAGGGCGTCACCTGCTTGAGTTTTGATGGTACTTCCATGAGAGAAGAGGTATACGCGGTTGGGCTCCATAATGAAGCCATTCAAAATATTTGATTCTTCGCCTAGGTATTTAGTAAAGTACATACCGACACTATTTACCCTCATAAAAATGAGGGTGCCGTTGATGTGGCCGTGGGTATGCTTTTGAAGTTCTGCTGATTTTTCGTTGGATGAGTTGAGAACTAAAATATCTTTGAAGTTTAGCTCTTCAATTTTTTCAGAGGTGATAAACTTCTCTACCAGATTGTACTCTTCCTGTTCAATATTGAAGACAGTAGAAACGGTATTGATTATTTCAATACGCTGAGGTGTAAAGTTTTTGTCAGATCCAACCAACTCCAACAGCTTGATCAGCACGACTGCTTTTTGCTTTTGAGTCAGTGTCTTGTTGATCTTCTTACATATTCCCAGAGTTTTTACTGAATCTTTAACGGAAGTAAGTTTATTCTTATCTTCGTCTGCTGTACCTTGTTTTTTGTAGCCAGAAATGTTGTCATAGAGTTCAAGATATTCTTTAATGCTATCCTGGTCTAATTCAGTTTGGAAGAACTTAATAACAAATTGACGTTCGTTTTCAGTTACACCGCCATCTTGTTTGGTGATAATCGCAAAAAGTTGGGTAAGTGCCTTAAGAATCTCTTCACTCATTCGGTGGGTCGTTAATTGTTAATGGTTATTAGCTACTGGCTGTTACCTAATAGCCAATAACAACTTACCAATAACTACTCTCTAATAAGTTTTGAATTCAAAAGGAATCTCTACCAATTCAGAAAATTCCTGACCAGCTTCCTCCATGTCTTCATCATCATCATGGAAATACCAAGTTACCTTCATGCCTTTGATCTCCTCCAATGCAGAAAGTACATCCAAGATTAATTTTGATGAAGCCGTGTTGAAGTATTCCAACTTAAAAGCGAATTCGGTAGTTGGGTTGGCATCAGTTGCGTAATTATTGATCCATTCAATAACGGGTTTGTAAAATTCAGCAGAGTCCTCGGGCAGAGAGCGCCCACTGATTTCAAGAATGCCGTTCTTTTTATCGAGCAAGATAGTGGGAGTATCTTCGGTTCCTTTAAGATTTAATATTTCCATGGTTGATTCGATTTAATAGTTAATTTATTCTTTTTCGCGTGAGATGTTTACCTTAACACAGAAGAAATCATATTCTGCATCCATGTTACTAAATGAGAATTCGAGTTTCTCTCCGGATTTACGTGCCATGTCAACAAAGCCTAAACCCGCGCCACCCTTTTCGGAGATTTGCGTGTTCTTAATGATATCCTTGTACATTTCTTTCAACCCTTCTTTGTCTTTGCTATTGAGATCATTCAGATTGCCAGTGAGTTTCGCTACATTTTGTTTTAAAATCGGATTCCCCGTCATTACACAATAGCGTTCATTATCTTTACTAATCATAAAGATGGCACTTTTGCTCAATAGCGAGCCGGCTGTTGTGCCTTGCTCACTGCTATGTTTAACAATATTTTGCAGGGCTTCTACCATTACGTTAAAGACTTTGCGTTTGGTACCTGAATCTTCTCCGGAAGAATCGAGGTTTCGCTCGGCCATTGACAGGATGGATTTGGTAGTCTCCTGAGTAAAGTCACCATCGTACACCAAAATCAATTTTTGGGCCATCATGGTTCGGTGCAGGTCATAGATATAATTCATTGCATTGGAGTTTGAAATTCGAATTTATAGGTTTTATGTTAAAATACGCTGTTTTGCTGCTTTGTTTTAAAATTTAATTCCAATCAAAAGCACATCGTCTGTTTGCTTTTGATCGCCTTTCCATGCTTCCCACTCAGCATCAAAAACGAGGGAGGCTTCTTTCATTGCGCCTGTGTGAACCCTTTCAATGATCTCACGTGTTTTCTTAGGACCAAATTTACGAGATTCATATCCACCAAATTGATCAGGGAAACCATCCGAGCTAAAGTAGAAGGAATCACCTTTTCCCAATTCTAATCTGGTAGTGGTGAAATTAGTTTGATTTTTATAAATTCCACCACCAATCGGGAATTTGTTGCCTTTTACTTCTTCCATCACACCTTTTTTCATGATGTACAACGGACGGTGAGCTCCGGCATATTCTACTATCCGAGTTTCTGTATTAATCCGGCAAAGGGCAATGTCCATCCCATCTTTGGTAGCAGAATCATCCTGATCCTGACGAAGGGTTTGAGTCACCCCTTCATCCAATAGATCAAGAATTTTTCCGGGTTCAGTGATTTTGCGACTCCGAACGATATCGTTTAGTAAGAAGTAACCAATCAATGAAAGCAACGCACCAGGTACTCCGTGTCCAGTACAGTCTACAGCGGCAATGAAAAGATCGTTTTTTATTTGTACGAACCATGGAAAATCACCGCTGACGACATCTCTTGGTTTGTATAAGATAAATGAGTCTGGCAATACTTTGTTTATCAATCGTGTATTAGGCAATATGGCATTTTGAATACGCTTTGCGTAATTAATGGAGTCATTGATCTTCTTATTCTTGTTCTGAATTTCCAACTCGATTTCTTTTCTCTCAGTAATATCGTGTGATACCAATAGCACTGATTCTATATTTTCTTGGTCATCGTATTCTGGAATCGCGTTCACTTGCATAACGCGTGCCCCCATCTCAGAAGGGAAATCCATTTCCATAGAAACTTTATCGTTTGTGGAGTTAACTTTTTCTACAATAGAAAGCCACTGATCCAAGATTCCTGCCTCTAATTCAGCTTCTTTGATTGCTTTATTAATAAACCGATCGGGCGATTTACCAGTATACGATTCAATAGTAGGGTTAATGTAAGAAATGGAGTCGTGCTCTAACCGGGTAATAATATCCAAAGAATTTTCGGACAGTGCTTGCATTTTGCTTCGCATGCGTTGCTCTTGTTCGGCCAACCTACGCTCCGTAATATCTCGTGAGTTAAGAATTATACCGTGAATAGCAGGATTGGACATAAAATTTGTTCCTGTTGCCTCAAGCCAAACGTAGTTGCCGTCTTTTGTTTTGTATTCTAATTGTACTGTTAACTTTTCGTTTTGCTTCGAACGAAGTTGGTCGAACAACCCTTGTGTTACCTCTCTACTGTTAGGATGTACCCGGTCTATGTCACTCTTTCCTTGAAGTTCTTTTTGGGAGTAGCCTAAAATGGTTTCAACTGAAGGAGAAACGTACCGTATTCTTCCGTCTTCTTCGTAAATGGTAATAACCTCCGAAGCATTTTCCAGCAGTAATTGCATCCGTTTTTGGGTGCGATTTACTTCTTCAATTTGCTCTTCCAACTTAATATTCGAACGCTGTAACTCTTCTTGTGTAGCGCGCATTTCTTCAGCATTTTGACGCAGCACTTCTTGCTTCTCGGTTAACTCTGCGCCCAACTTTTGTGATTCTCCTAAAAGCGTACGGGTACGTTCATTTACCTTTATATTGAAGATAGTTCTTGCCAAAATCAAACTTAACTCTTGCACAAACTTTACTTGCGAAGAATCAAACTTTTTTAAGCTAGCAAATTCTACCACCCCATACACCTCTTCGTTAGTAATCAGAGGAACAATTAAAATGCAATTTGGCTTTTGATCGCCCAAGATGCCAGAGGTTAAGCTAACGTACTCATCAGGTATTTCAGTCCTCATTACAAAATCTTTTTCGGCAGCAGCCTGACCGACCAAGCCTTCGGCAAAGCGAAAAGATTTCTTCAAGTATTTTTTGCGGTTGTAAGCGAAGCTGGCACGCATCTCGATTATCTTCTCTTGCTGATCTTCATCGTTTACTATATAGAATGCTCCTTGTAATGCTCCAATTTTTTCTATGATGAAATAGATAACGGCATCCCCCAACGTTTCCAAGGAATCATGCATACGTAGAATTTCAGCCACCTCAGCTACCCCTCGTACTATCCAATTCCTTTCTTTTTCTTTGCGCTCGTTTTCAATGAGGTTGTCCCGCATGTTAAGCAGAGAAAGTCCCAAGGTGTCGTTTTCACTGGCGGGTTTGTAGGGGGCATCAAATTTTCCTTCACCGACCAGTCGTGCAAATTGGGCACTTCCTTTTAGCGTTTGTACCAATCCATCAACTTTTTCGGCCATTTGCCCAAACTCATCATTAGAGGTTGCTTCAATTTTTTCAGGAAGAATCCCTTGAGAAACCATATCTAATGTGTTCCGCATTGAATTTAGCGGCTGCATTAATGAACGAGCAAAAAGTATAGAAAGAGCTATGGATGTAAGCAGGATCGCGAACCCGGCCAACCAGTAAATTCTGCTTAAATCACCCCCTTGATGGCTGATTTCATCGGTATCAATTTTTGTTATGAGAGCCCATGGGGCATTACTGATTTTGCGGTAGGCAACCAACACCTCTTTTCCACGGTAATCATAGCCGGTGCCTATCCCATTAGCACCTTCCAATGCCAATTTGATTTCACGTACCTCTTTACGATCCTCATTAAAGAATTTTAAAAATGTGTTGGGGGCATTGCGAAGCGGGCTGGCGATAATTACTTTTTTGGTAGTGATATCTTGTATGCCAATAAAAGTCTCGCCTGTATTGCCTAATCCGTTGGAGTCTTCGAGTGCTTTATAAATTAAATTTAGGTTGAGGGTGAAGATCAGTAGATTGCCGTCAAAGGGAGATCCCACATAAACTAAATAATCTTTTTCTACTTTTTTTATAGTGCTGAAGTGAAACTCTGTGGCAGATTTGGCTATGAAAGATCCATCAGGATCAGCAAAGTGACCGTTAGTAGAAGTTGAGGTAGCTTTTACTTCACCTTTTGTATTGGTGATAATAATTTCGCTAAAGCCGTAATCGCCCCGTATTTGTTCTAAGGTTTTGTTAAGGGAATCTGGCGCGGTATCAAGAAGACCTTTGATAACACTAGAATGTTGAAAGAAACTGGTGGTTGATGCGATATAATCAAAGTAGTTGTTGAGTTTGGAGGCCTTATTATCAGCAATTACGGTAAGGTTGGTATTCAATTTTTCTTTGGCCGCAGTCACGTTGATGTGGTATGTGAAGATGGCAATGGCCAGCACGGCTATCAAGGAAATCAGGAAGATGAGTCCGGTTATTTTGGTGCTAATTTTCAGATTTTTAAACATACTCTCCATGGAGTTTTAGTTCATCAAATTTTTTCTAACAGTAAGGTAGCCAATTCTTCTGATTGCTTACGAGCGGCTTCATTTAAATGGGTAAAAGTAGCAACCTCTAGTACGGCTTTTACTTCGTTATCTTTTTTGATAGCAGCGATGTAAAGAAATTTAGGTGCAGCCATTCCCAAACCACTTGTAATAAAATTGGTGTAGCCTTCAGGAAGCTCATCTAAATACACACTCTTGCCCGAGGCAGCGACTTGGCCTACTAATCCTTCGCCCAATTCGAATTGCAATGATCCATTTTCACCAAGTTGCAAAGCAAAACTGCTTTTTAATTCAGCTACTTTTTTTCCTCCTGAGTTTTGGATGATATAAAATGCTCCTTGACCTGCTTGCAGTAGTTTGCAAATAGAATTCAATCCAAGTTGCAAGGCTTTAGCGCCTTTTTCCTTATTGATTGAGTTTTTAAATGTTTGTAAGTCGATGGTGAATATTTGTTCGTCTTTGGTGGCTTGTTCAACACCCAAGTCGCTTACCTTTTCTTTGAAGACAATAATTTCCTTTTTGACCTTGTTTGAAAAATTGATAGCCGCCACCCCCAATAGAAATGTTATTCCAACAACAATGAATAATTTGGTATAGACAGCTGTGGCTAAGCCCGAGGTAGTCATACCACCTTTAAAAACCAAATCGTGTGGTAAGGTGAAAAGAAAATAGAAGGAGAACAAAATCCCAACAAAGAATAGAACTGCAACTAAGAGGCTTAGTCTTTGCGGATCTTTAATGGTTTGAAGAAATCGCTCAATCATTTGTAGTGTTTATCTAGTTCTTTTAAAAAACCTACTATTTCATCCACTTTCATGGTGTAATCAATTTTTGTTAATGCCAAGGCTGCCTTTGGCATCGTATCGATCATACATTCTGTTGGTTCTTGAACAATGGTCAAGCCACCTTTGTCTTTGATGTGCTTCATTCCCAATCCACCATCACGGTTGGCGCCTGATAATAAAATACCAATCAACTTATCACGATAGACATAAGCAGCTGTGCCAAGGGTAATATCAATAGCCGGTCTAGAGTTGTTTATCATCTCTTCGGTTGACATAGCAAAATAATTTCCCAATTCTACAGACATGTGATAATTTGATGGTGCTAAGTATATGGCTCCTTTTTTAATATGCTCTTTATCGTTCGGTTCTACTACTTGTACTACGCTTTTTATCGAAAGTGCTTCCACAAACCCATTGCGCACATGCTTTAGCCTATGAAGACACATTATAATAGGAAGCGGAAAGGTCTTTGGCAACTGCGCCAAAATCTTAACAATTCCCTGGAAGCTCCCTGCAGAACCTCCGATCACAACTGCCTTGTATGTGTTATTTAAGTTATACTTATCCATCTGGCAGCTTCTTCCCTAATCCTTTACTTTCTTATAAACTTTTTCCTCATTGTTCACCACCAAAAATTTGTTTGCGACATCGCACCAGATCAACGACTCTTTCGAGCCGATGGCTAGGTAGCCGTATTTGAACAAACTTTCGTGGAATTTTTTTAATACTTCGTTTTGTAGTGTTTGATTAAAATAAATCATCACGTTGCGACAAAGAACCAAATCAAACTTGTTGAATACTTCTCCTTTTACCAAGTCGTGCTTGCGGAAGGTAACATTTTGCAATAAGTCTTTGTTGAAAACGGCCTTTCCGTTTTCTTCGCGGTAGTAATTCTTAATTGACGATTTCCCTTCAAAGCGGATATAATTCTTTTCGTTAAGCTCCATGTTTTTGATGGGGTAAGAGCCTAGCTTTGCTTTTTCCAAAATATTCACATCTAAATCTGTGGCGAAAAGAGTAACATCTTGTTCAATGCCCATTTCTTTTAACAGGATGGCCATGGAAATTACTTCCTCGCCCGAGGAGCAGCCCGCATGCCAAATCTTAAACGACTTATGATTAAGTAAAATGCCAGGGATAATCTCATCACGGATGATGCGCCAAAAGCCCGGGTCGCGGAACATCTCCGTAACGTTCACTGTTAGCTCGTCTAAAAATTCTTCAATGAAGTTGGGCTGTTCAGCGAGTTTTTTAATTAGACTTTCCACCGATAAGCCCTTAAGTTCCAAAATTCGTAGCATTCTCCTTTTAAAAGAAGACATGGCATAATTACGGAAGTCATATCCGTACTTATTCTGAACTAATTCGGTGATTCGTTTTAGATCGGCAATATCAATGTCTTGTACCACAATAAATGTATTAAGCCAACTTCAAAGAAAAGCAAAAATAGGCTTTCATGTATGCCTTCCAGTGCGATTCTTTCATAAATATTACACAAGTTTAAAATCATATGAAAGCTTAGCTAAAGATAATCCTTTGTCTATTGCTAAATATGGACAGATTATTGATAATTGCTTCATAATGAAAGCTTTATAAATAAGCCGAGTTTTATAGCAAGTTGCTTTTCGCGAAGCTGTAAGGCAACAATGAAGCAGCATTAGCGCATGTTAGCCATTGATCAGGATTCACCATTTGTATTACTTGAATAGGCGAGTGCTGCCTTTGTTCAAATTCCAACAACACTTGTCGGCAGGCACCACAAGAAGAGGCGGGGGTTAATTCCTTATGGTTTTTCTTATGTGCCACAACTGCAATTTTCGTAATTTTCTTTTCAGGAAATTGAGCCGATGCAGCGTACAATGCGACACGCTCTGCGCACATACACAATGGATAGGAAGCATTTTCTTGGTTAGAACCAGTAACTACGGTTCCATCTTCCAGGATGAGTGCAGCGCCCACACAAAATTTAGAGTACGGTGAATAGGAATGAGTCGTAGCATCCTTCGCTTTGTGCACTAAGTACTTCGACTCACTGTCGAGGTCTTCCAGGGTTTTGAATATTTCGAAATCTTTCATGGCTTATTCAAATATACAAAACAGTTATTAGAATCCTGAAAACTAGCTACGAGCTATGAAGAATTAGAAACCAGAAACTTTGTAATTTTGAACACTATGGCAAATCCACATATCCTTATTTTAGGAGCAGGCCGCTCTTCATCTTCTCTGATCAACTACATTATCGATCAGTCAATTAAGAGCCAATGGAAGGTGACGATTGGAGATTTTTCGCATGCAGTGGCTTTGGAAATGGTAGGTGGAAAATCAGCCTCCGCTATCCAGTTTGATATTCAAGATGCCGAGGCGAGTAGAAAAGCAATCGCTTCCGCAGAGGTAGTGATCTCGCTCATACCTGCTCATCTTCATTCTTTGGTGGCCAAAATTTGTTTGGCTGAAAAGAAGCACCTGCTCAATGCCAGCTATGTATCGGATGAGATGAAATCGTTTCATGATGAAGCCCAAGCAAAAGGACTTCTCTTTCTTAACGAATGTGGCCTTGATCCGGGTATTGATCACATGAGTGCCATGCAAGTGATTGATCAGATAAAAACAACGGGTGGAAAGCTTACCTCTTTCGAATCATTTACTGGTGGATTGATTGCCCCTGAGACGGATCTCGAAAATCCATGGCGTTATAAATTTACCTGGAACCCTCGTAATGTGGTGATGGCAGGGCAGGGCACGGCTAAGTTTATTCAAGAGGGTGTTTATAAATTTATTCCTTACCAACAACTTTTTCAGCGAACAACCTCTGTTAAAGTTCCGGGAGTTGGCGAATATGAAGGTTATGCCAATCGCGACTCACTTAAATATCTAGAAACTTATCAAATACAAGGAATTAAAACCATGCTTCGAGGCACCTTGCGCAACAAAGGATATTGCAGCGCCTGGAATATTTTGGTGCAATTGGGTTGTTGCGATGATTCCTTTCAATTAGAAAATGTTTCGGAAATGAATCATAGGGAGTTCATCAATTCCTTTCTTGATTTAGGAGGTTTTTCAACCGAGAAAAAGATTGAATCACTATTTAGGCTTTTGCCCAATGGTGGAGAAATGAACCGACTTAATTGGAGTGGGCTGTTTTCAGATGAGTTGATTGGGTTGGAAAAAGGTACGCCAGCCCAAGTGTTGGAACATATTCTGAATAAGAAATGGAAACTTAGATCGGGCGATAAAGATTTCATTGTGATGTGGCACCGCTTTAAATATGAATATGAGGGAAAAGTAAAGGAGATTCAGGCCTACCTTACGGCAGCAGGCGATGACAAAGCCCATACCGCCATGGCTAAAACCGTAGGGTTGCCATTGGCTATCGCTGCCAAGCTTTTATTACAAGATAAAATAAAAAGTAGGGGAGTGGTAATTCCTGTGGTTAAAGAAATTTATGATCCTGTGTTGAAAGAGTTGGGTGAATTGGGTATTAGGTTGATTGAAAAGGAATTTTAGTTTTATTTTCCTCATACCAATGATCTACTAACAGGCCTGAGCTTTCTGCTGCCTGCACGGCCAATTGATCGCATCGTTCGTTCTCAACATGACCAGCATGGCCTTTGATCCAGACAAACTTTGGCTTGAATTTTATATGTAGCGGGATATAGCGTTTCCACAAATCGGGATTTGCTTTCTTGGCAAAATTCTTTTTCTGCCAATTCCATAACCATCCTTTTTCTACCGAATCAACTACATATTTTGAATCTGAATATATGGTAACACCAATACCATCCTTTTTGATTGATTCTAAGCCCGCAATCACGGCAAGTAATTCCATTCTATTGTTGGTAGTTAGGCGAAAGCCTTCTGCAAGCTCTTTTACGTGGCTACCGTATTTCATAATGGTGCCATAGCCACCAGGGCCTGGGTTACCTTGTGCTGCACCATCGGTGTAAATGCGAATCATCCTATGCTTAGATTACTTTTGAAAATCTTTACAGCAATGGAAAGTAAGATCACCCCAAATACTCTGCGTAAAACCGAAAAGCCCGACTTGCCAATTTTTCGTTCGAGCCAAGAGCTACAGCGTAATACGATATAGACAAAAATTAAATTTAGAACGATACCAATTAAAATACTTGATTCATCATATACTGCACGCAAGGAAAGAATGGTGGTGAGTGTGCCGGCACCGGCAATTAATGGAAAAGCAAGTGGAACAATGGAACCTGTTCCTTTAGCATCGGGGTCGTCTTTAATTAACACAATGCCTAAAATCATTTCCATTGCAATAATGAACATAACAATAGAGCCAGCCATTGCAAAAGAACCCACATCTAAACCAAAAAGTGTTAGAATCGATTGACCTAAAAATAAGAAGGCAACCATTAAAGCAGCGGCAATCAGGGTTGCACGCTCAGCGTAAATCCTTCCTTCGCGCTGGCGGATTAGAATGACAAAAGGTATTGAACCGAGTATATCAATTACAGAAAATAAAATGAGTGTTACTGAAAAAATGTCTTTTAAGTTCATACTACATTATTGAATAGCAAAAGTACAACAAATAAAAAAACCAGCTCTTTGGTTATCTTATTTTGACTAATTCTACAATAAGTTGATTAGGCGAACAGCAAGATAGGATCTAGTCACGTCATTACGAGCCCCACCCGTACGTACAGTGGTGTGAGAGGTGCACCTTATCGGTATCCAGTTCGTAATTTCAAGTCCTTTGATTCTCTTAAAATGATTAGTGTTATTGTGTGCCTTTTTTATAACAATATAAATAGAATGGAAAAGAAAGTCATCATCGGAATTGATGTAAGCAAATCCTGGCTCGATGCACATATATTGCTTACAGGAAGTCAAGAAGGATACGCAATGCGTATTCACAACACAGTCGTGGGTTTTACCAAGCTCGTTAAATTTATTAAAAAGCTGGGATGAAGCTGTTCAATGTAGCACAATGCCCAGCTTTTGGCAAACCCATGTTGTGCGTTCGTACATTTTTCTGTTATCATTTTCCAAGATAAGAAGAGTACATCCACACTAATTTTTCTTGTTCTCTAATGTAGTCACTCATTAAGGCGTTTGTACCCTCGTCATTTGCATCTGCTGATAATATTAGTAATCCTCTTTGTTTTAACAGCTGGAGTTACGCAAAAGTAGTAAATTAGCGTAGGATCACATTTTTTAAACTTAAGGTTATGAGGGATGAATTTCTCGACCTA
>JAYVPS010000298.1:0-12279 GCA_043757225.1 Cytophagales bacterium
AGCGTCATTTTTTGCTTCCCATAGTCATAGCGGATTTGCATAGAAGGGTGAGAGATAGAATCGTTACCCTGGTATATAACGACCATCGCACTCGAGGCTAGGATCACCGAATCTTTAAAAGCGAAGGATAGAGATTGTGCACGGAAACGCTTATCAGCCTCCCCTCGGATTTCCAACGTTGCGATGTCATTGTTTACTGAACTGCTATTGATCTTTGCGCCCTCAAGACCAAAGCCTCCGGAGTATTTTAAAAACTCTGAACCCAATCCCAAAATGTTAATATTGTTTTCGTAAGAACGGAACCGTGGGTAGATGGTCGATTTTTCAGTTTTGTGATTGATACTATTGAACACAAGCTGACCGGGAACGCGCCCTGCAAGTTTACCTAAGTACATAAGCTTGCCTTGTTCTGCTTTAAACGAAGGTTTCGAGGCGTTGAAATTAAATTTGCTCAATTCATAATTCACCGAATCCGCATTTAGTCCAGCCGAGCTCCAGTCAAAAGATCCACCCTCTCCGACAAAAAGCTTGTTTCTAAGCGAAAATATTCCGCGTGTATTTTTTAAGAGGGCAGAGTCATAGGGAGTAATAAACACGAGCGACACTTTTGAAAACTCAATAGCTGCTCCGAATACTTCAGGTTGTATGATGGGTTGTTTCCAGTTGGGTAATAGAATAGAGGTTGTGTCGGGTTCTATAGTAGGGGGGTAGCTGTTCTGAGTGGTATCAACGGTAACTACTTTAGGTTCAAGATAGGTAAATGAATAATCGTCATCAGAGGCTTGGAGACGAAATGACTTCACGAAGGTGAGCGCATGATGTTCAAAGAAATCACGGCTTAATTGAAAAAAGATATTGGCTTGATTAATGTTTTCTTTGGCTATAACCTTATCGGCTACAGAGAGGAATCCAGCGAACTTGGAAACATCTGCTTTTTCTATGTTAATGGCAGCAACAATAGATCCATAATAGTTAACAAAATGAGGGCGCAATCTGTAGCCCTTCTTTTTCATTTGTTTGGCTTGGCGCTGAATGATTAATTGCTGGTCGGGACCGAGACTTGCCCACAAGGAACTAAGGCCATCACCAATGGTCATCACCTCTTGTGATTTGGTATTGTTTAAAAGGACACGAATGCTATCCTGAAAAGGTAGTTGGAGGGCTTCTTGCGGTTGAGTGTTCTGCGCGAATACCAACGAAGAGACCAACAAGGCAATAAAGGAAGATAAAAGTGCTTTTTTCACGAACAAAATGGATTGAAAATTCGGAAATAAATAGCGAAAGTTCTAATCGGGGTTTTTACCACTTAGGCGCACAGATCAAATCAGTGGTTTTGTTTTATGTGGTCTATGTTTCTATGTGGTTCAAACGCTGTGTCCTTCTAGTTATTTTCTTAACAACAACGAAGCCCAGCCTTCTTTTTCTTTCCGAGAAACTTCAGCTAATTGATACTTACCAGCCTCCTGCAATAAATCAGCTATATCATTGGTATAAAAGCCGCTCAGCAAAAGCTGTCCTTTAGTAGAAAGATAGGGGAGATAGCTCTTTATCTCAGCCAGTAAAATATTTTTATTAATGTTGGCAAGGATAATATCAAACTGACCGACAAAGTGCATCTCATCAATTTTGCCCTGATGGATTTGAATGTTGGGGCAATGATTATTTTCAATATTCTCTTTTCCATTGATCACACTCCATTCATCAATGTCAAAGGCTTCTATTTCTTTGGCTTTTAGTTTAGAAGCCATGATTGATAGGATAGCCGTACCACATCCGGCATCCATCACCCGCTTGTTCTGATGATCCATGTCCATTTGACTTTGAATCATCAGGTAGGTAGTTTGATGATGTCCTGTGCCAAAAGACATCTTAGGAGTGATGATGATTTCGTAAGGGTATTTTTTTTCGATCTTGTGAAACTCCGCACGAATTAGGCAGCGATCATCTACAATGATGGGCTCCAGATTTTTTTCCCACTCTTCGTTCCAATTTTGCTTTTGAATGCGATCCCAAAAAAACAGTAGTGGATTTACGGCTTTGTATTTCTCTTTGACGACATTAAGTTGTTGGGTATCAAATTTCTCTTGCTCTACATAAGCCTCAAATCCTTTTTCAGTTTCCATGAATGTGTCAAACCCCACCTCGGCAATTTCTGCCATTAAGATTTCAGAGAACTCAGGGTCGCAGACAACTTGAAGGCGGGTGTAGTACATAATTAATTTGAAGATGATGTAATTTGAAGATTTGAAAATGGAAAAGAATCCCCAAAATTAGTACACAAAGTTGATCATTTTAAATTTATTGGTTTTGTAGTAACTTTGAATATGGATAAAAAAATTCTGACCTACCGAGTACTTCTAAATGAAGAACCAGAAGGTGGCTTTACAGTAACGGTGCCAGCATTACCTGGTTGCATAACCTATGGAGAAAACCTTGATCATGCTTTGAGTATGGCCAAAGAAGCCATCGAAGGCTATGTAGCTGTTTTGAAAGAAAATACAAATGATCCAATTCCAGATGATAGTTCTACATTCGAATATTCCGTAGCGATCTCAGCTTAAATGACTCCAAAAGAAATTATCCGCGCTTTGGAAGAAAAGGGATTCATTTTGAAAAGGATCAATGGCAGTCATCACATTTTTCAACATCCCATCACTAAGAAGATAACTGTAGTGCCCCTCCATAAAACGGATTTACCTAAAGGAACATTGAGCTCAATCTTAAAGCAATCTGGAATCAATAAAAAAGACTTGTGAATACATCCGCTAATTAATCATAGCCTCAGATCTTGTCCAAAAGTCAGCGTAAATACTTTCACTTATTTCCTCTATTTCTAAAGACGTTTCTTTTTCCATTGTTGTCTTGCAAATAAGTATTCAAATCTACATCGCCTTTACAATCTCTACAAACTCGCGCGATTTCAACGAGGCACCGCCCACTAATCCACCATCTACATCCTGGCAAGAGAAAAGTTCTTTGGCATTTCCTGCATTAACGCTTCCACCATAAAGGATAGAAATATTTTCAGCTAGTGATGATCCATATTTTGAAGCCAGGTGCTTTCTGATCACCGCATGCACGTCTTGGGCTTGTTGTGAAGTGGCAGTCTTGCCTGTGCCGATGGCCCAAACGGGTTCATAGGCTATTACAACATTTTGTATGGCTTCAGCATTTAAATGAAAAAGGCTTTCCTCTACTTGCAGTTTTATCAATGCTTCATGTGTTCCTTTTTCCCGAATTTCCAAGGGCTCCCCACAGCAAAAGATAGGCGTTAAGCCGTTTGCTAGTGCTTTATCTACTTTAATAGCAAACAATTTTCCGCTCTCTCCAAAATATTGTCTGCGTTCGCTGTGGCCAATGATCACATAAGGAACGCCCATCGACTTAAGCATACCCACAGAAGTTTCTCCGGTGTAAGCACCCGAATCATGCTCACTACAATTTTGCGCACCTACTTGTATTGAGGAACTTCCCAATTGCTTTTTGATTGGAAATAAATAGGTGAAAGGTGTGCACAGGATAACAATTGCATTTCCTGTGACTTCATCAGATACCATACCCATTAGTTCGGATGTTAGTATCTGCGCTTCTTCCAGCGTTTTGTTCATTTTCCAATTTCCGGCAACAATTTTCTTTCGCATAAAAACAGAGTTAAATTATTTCTTCTCAAAGGTAAAAATTTCAAATGAGTTATTACGTGTTAGGCGAGCACTTTTAACAGGACTTTGAAATGTTACGTGTACTAGGTTTGATTGATCGTCATGTATTTCCATGATGATGTCATTGACTACTTCCAGTGTTTTAATTTTTTTTACGTTGGTTATTTCTATGTAACAAATCATTGAGAGGTCTTCTTTTTCAGTTCCCAAAAAAGTGAGCTTACAAAGTTTGTCATCTAATTTAATTTTTAGATGTTCTTTTACATATTCCTCCACTAATTGGCGAGTCGTTATTCCATTTTTGGGCTCCAAAATATCCAAGTCCTGATCTTTACGCTTGGCGCGAATGCAGAGTTCGAGATCATCAATGAACATACGTGAAATAATTTGTAACGCCTTGTCTTTTTCGCTGTAGTTGATCTCAGTAACAGAAATATGGACGGGGTGAAAAAAATAGTTAGTAGCTGGTGATTGGTGATTCTTAGCTTGCAGTGCTAGACTAACAACCAGCAACCAACAACTAAAAACTATTATTGATGTCTTCATAGACCCCAAAATTACCCCTAATTGCCCTAATTCAAAATTAACACTATACTTGTTGACTTTTTTTGAGTACAGCACATGAGCGAGTTTGCACTTTATTTTGGGCTAGGCCGTGACCATATTCTCGATTACAAAAATGGGTACGACCACATTTTGTTTGTGTTGGCACTCTGTGCCATTTACCTCGTGCGCGACTGGAAAAAAATATTGATTCTTGTTACAGCCTTTACCATTGGCCATTCTATCACATTGGCATTGGCTACGTTGCAAATCATTTCTGTTAAAACTTCGTTGATTGAACTTCTAATTCCTGTAACCATCTTCATTACAGCTTTTGCCAATCTCTTTCGCAAATTAGAAGGGCAACAGGCAAAAACAGTTCAACTCAACTACCTCTTTGCATTGTTTTTTGGATTGATCCATGGTATGGGTTTTTCCAATTATCTCCGGGCTATTTTAGGAAGAGATCATAGTATTATATCCCAACTATTAGCCTTTAACATGGGGTTGGAGTACGGTCAAATAATAGTCGTAGTTCTTTTCCTTGGCATCAGTTATATTTTGATCGATTTGGTAAAAGTGACAAGAAGAGATTGGAACTTGGTTTTGTCTTCTGCCATTGCAGGAATTGCGTTGATATTGATTAAGGATAGAATATTTTTTTGAACTCATACTAATTTTAGAACCCAAAATTTTATCTATGAAAAAACATCTACTATTTCTCTTTTTATGCGCTTCGTTAAGCGTATTCTCTCAAGAGAAGCCTAAGACCGAAGCCCCCAAATGGCAAGGGAAGTTTGAACAGCTAGATCAGATCTTGCCAACTCCCAATGAATATCGTTCCGGATCAGGCTCACCGGGTGCTAAGTATTGGCAACAACAAGCCGACTACGACATGGCTGTTGAGCTCAACGACTTAACCCAAAGCATTTCAGGTAGCGAAACAATCACCTACACTAACAACTCACCTGATGTATTAAAATACCTTTGGGTACAGCTCGATCAAAATATTCTTGACAAAGAAAGTAACACCGCTAAAACTCAAACCAACTCCATTCGTGATTCAGTAGCGGCAAAACAAATGGCCAGCCAGTTTGATTTGTACGATTATCAAGGAGGCTACAAGATAAAGTCTGTAACTGATGTAAGTGGAAAAGGCTTACCATACGCCATCAACAAGACTATGATGAGAGTGGATTTGCCCGCTCCATTAAAGTCAGGTGATAAATATTCTTTTAAAGTAGAATGGTCATACAATATCAACGATCGTAATTTATATGGTGGACGTAGTGGGCTGGAATTTTTTCCGGAAGAAGGAAATTATGTCTATACCATCGCGCAATTTTTTCCACGCATGTGTGTATATGATGATGTAGTAGGTTGGCAAAACAAACAGTTTTTGGGTCGTAGTGAGTTTACACTTCCTTTTGGAAATTACAAAGTAAGTATCACAGTTTCAGCCGATCATATTGTTGGTGCAACAGGTTCATTAAAGAATCCTCAGCAAGTACTTACAAAAGAAGAAATTGAGCGCTTTGAAAAAGCAAAGACTACCTATGACAAACCTGTAATTATTGTCACACAAGCAGAAGCCACCGTTAAGGAAAAAACAAAATCATCAGAGAAAAGAACCTGGCAGTTTCAGGCGGAAAATGTTCGCGATTTTGCTTTTGCGTCTTCACGAAAGTTTATTTGGGATGCGATGGCCGTAAAGATTGGAAATAAAACTCCTTTGGCTCAATCATTCTATCCAAAAGAAGGAAATCCGCTGTGGGAGAAAGAGTCAACGATGGCTGTAAAAAATACCCTCGAAGTTTATTCTAAATACACTATTGACTATCCTTATCCACATGCTACTTCGGTACATGCTGCCTCTATTGGAATGGAGTACCCGATGATCTGTTTCAATTTTGGGCGTCCAAAGAAAGATGGTACTTACGATGATGAAATAAAAAAGCGCATGTTGGGCGTGGTAATTCATGAAGTAGGCCACAACTTCTTTCCAATGATCATTAATAGTGATGAACGCCAGACCACTTGGATGGATGAAGGCATTGATAGTTTTGTTCAATTACTTACTGAATTGGAACGCTATCCTCAATTAGATTGGAGCCGTGGCAGACCTGCCGGTATTGTGCCATATATGAAAGGTGATAAAGCCATGATGAGACCTTTAATGACTGGCGGTGAGCAGGTGGTAATGTCAGGAGCTGAACAATATGCAAAAGCGGCAACGGCCTTATTTATTTTACGAGAAAGTATAATGGGCAAAGACTTGTTCGATAAATCTTTTAAAGAATATGCTCAACGCTGGGCTTTTAAACATCCCAAGCCAGCAGATTTCTTCCGTACGATGGAAGACGCTTCTGCTGTTGATCTTGACTGGTTTTGGAAAGGGTGGTTCTATACGACTGACAATGTAGATATGTCGGTGGATAATGTGAGGTGGTTTAAGTTACGTACCGATAAATCAAACCTTGAGGGCAAAGAGAAAATAGTGGCAAAGGGTGATTTGCCGAAAGAAGGAGATAAAGACAAAAGGCCGGAAGACTTCAGCAAAGGCCCGGAATATTTTAGTGTGATACCAACAGACAATCGGTTTTATGGAGAGTTTGCCAATCGGATTGACGATAAGGCGGTGATGGCAAAAATGGAGAATAAAAATTTTTATGAGATTACCCTTACTAATAAGGGAGGCTTGGTAATGCCTGTCATTATTGAATGGACTTATAAAGATGGCAGCAAAGAGTTGGAGAGATTGCCAGCAGAAATCTGGAGAATCAACGAGACGAAAGTTACTAAGGTGTTCGCCAAAGAAAAAGAAGTAGTAAGCGTTGTGCTCGATCCTCAAAAAGAAACTGCAGACATTGCCATGGAAGACAATGTTTTCCCAAAAGTTGCACAGCCCAGCAAGTTTGATGAGTTAAAGAAGAAAAATTGATTTAGTAATTTAGAAAGAAAACAGAGGCTGTCGCGAGACAGCCTTTTTGTTTTTACCTTTGAAAGGAATATTCAACTCAAGTGAACGCCCAATTTAATAAGCATAATCGTCTTCGCTTGGTTATAGCAAGCATGGGCATAATCTATGTAACGCTGGTGATTGTGATGACCAGTATTTGGTATTCTGACCAGCTGGTGCAAGAATTTCGTTTTTTTAATGACTTAGATGAATGGAAACAACTCGATAAAATCTCACACCTTTTCTGGACATTTCAAGTCTGCGCCTTAGTCTCTCAAATGTTGAGTTGGGGAGGTATGGAACTTGAGACTTCAACCAAGTGGGCAAGTATAGCCGGATTTTTCTTTGTCTCTTCCATCGAAATTCCAGATGGGTTTTCGACCGGCTATGGGGCTTCCTTGTTCGACATGGTTGCAAATTTTTTAGGAGCTCTTTTCTTTTTTGTGCAGATGCGTTTTTGGAGATCGCTCAAGATATTTTCAAAGTTTTCGTTTCATCCAACTTCCTTTGCGGTACTGCGACCAAGTTTGTTAGGCCAAGGATTTCTACATGAAATGATAAAGGATTATAACGGACAAACATTTTGGTTTAGTTGGACACCGGAAAAAAAATGGTGGCCTCAATGGTTGGCAATCTCCATTGGAGTAGGGGCGGAGGGCATGGTGTACAGTCGAGATTGGGAAAATGAAGCACATAATTTTTCACCCTATCGGAAGCTTTTTTTTTCATTCGATTTGAATGTGTTGTCGTTCAATTTTAGTCAAAGATGGATGAGGGCGCTAATCTATCCATTAAAGATTTTTAAATGCCCTGCACCTGCTGTGGAACTATCAGTAAGAGGCTTTCGGTTTCATTGGTTGTATTTTTAATGAATCCGACATTGCGACACTCTCATGAGAAGCAAATCCCCAATAAATAAATTGCCACCATTCAAATAATTACCTTAAAGAATTAAGCTACTTTAACTAATATTGCTTCCCTTATTAAAGCATTTATGAAGAAAATCGTTACTATTCTCTTACTTCTGGCTACCCTTCCGGGGTTAGCGCAGCAGCAAAAATGGCAAGGTAAATTTGAACAACTAGATCAAACCTTACCTACCCCTAACAGTTATCGTTCTGCCTCAGGTGCCCCTGGCGTCAACTATTGGCAGCAACGCGCTGATTATGATATTGATGTTGAATTAAATGACGATACGCATATCCTAACGGGTAAAGAAACGATCACTTATTATAACAACGCACCAGAAGTATTACGCTTTCTTTGGTTGCAATTAGATCAGAATAATCTTTCAAAAGATAATATGACGGATAAGTCAGAGATGAGCCGAATACGCGATTCAATTCCCTCAAAATTTTTCCCGTTATCAAGCGATACTTACGATTATGAGGGAGGATTTAAAATCCTTTCTGTTAAGGATGCTGCTACCAATAAAGACATCCCCTTCATCATTAATAACACTATGTTGCGAGTTGATTTAATTACTGCGATGAAGTCAGGTGACAAATACAGTTTTAAGGTAGAGTGGAGCTACGTGGAAAAAGACCGGATGAAATTTGGCGAGCGTGGTGGGTATGAATTTTTCCCTGAAGATGGCAACTATCTCTATACCGAAGCGCAATGGTTTCCACGCATGTGTGTGTTTGATGATTACGAAGGCTGGCAGAACAAACAATTTATTGGCCAAGGAGAGTTTGCATTGGTATTTGGAAATTACCGTGTTCGTATTACCGTTCCTTCAGATCATATTGTAGGAGCTACTGGTGTTTTGCAAAATCCCAAATTGGTTTTGACAAAGGAGCAAATAGAGCGTTTTGAAAAAGCCAAAAAAACTTTTGATCAGCAGGTATTCATTGTTACTGAAGAAGAAGTACGAAAAAAGGAAAAGGAGCACTCTACTAAAAAAAGCACGTGGGATTTTTATGCAGAGAACGTCCGCGATTTTGCGTTCGCCACTTCACGGAAATTTATTTGGGATGCAATGGCTGTGAAAGCCGGTGACAAAACACCACTGGCGCAATCACTCTATCCAAAAGAAGGAAATCCACTATGGGGCAAAGAGTCTACAAAGGCTATTAAAAACACGTTAGAAATTTACTCTTCCCGAACATTTGATTACCCTTACCCAACAGCTTATTCAGTTCATACCGCCAATCAAGGAATGGAATACCCTATGATTTGCTTCAATGGTGGCCGCCCTAAAAGTGACGGCACTTATTCTCAGCGTACTTACGAAGGAATGATTGGCGTAATCGTACACGAAGTAGGTCATAACTTCTTCCCAATGATTGTTAATTCAGACGAACGCCAATGGAGCTGGATGGATGAAGGGCTTAACTCTTTCTTAGAGCGCGAGACCAAACGCGAGCGATACACCAATGTAGATATCAATTGGGGGTCGCCAAAAGGTTTGGCTGGCTACATGCGGGGCGACAAAAATATGATGCGCCCAATTATGTGGCACTCAGATAATATTCCCGGTAATGATTTTGGGCCCAATGCATATGGCAAACCCGCTGCCGCCTTAACACTATTACGCGAAACGGTGATGGGACCTGAACTATTTGACAAAGCTTTTAAAGAATATTCTGTTCGTTGGGCTTTCAAGCATCCTAAGCCTGCTGATTTTTTCCGCACGATGGAAGATGCATCAGCAGTTGACCTCGACTGGTTTTGGAAAGGTTGGTTCTATACAGTTGATAACGTTGAAGTGGAACTAGATGAGGTAAAGTGGTATACAGTTAGGTCAGAGCTGAAAGATCTCGAAAATAAGGGCATTAAGACCAATGCCGGAGATCTTGCTGCTAAGGCAAAAGAAAAGGCAACAGACTTTAGCAACGGAGCACAAGAGTTCACTATGATCAATACACCAGATCGCGCTTACGGGGAATTCAAAAATAAGATCAACGATGGAGATGTCCGCAAAAAATTGAATGACAAAAATCTATACCAAATCACACTCAAGAATAATGGCGGACTAGTGACACCGGTGATTATCGAATGGACTTTTAAAGATGGCAGCAAAGAAATTGAAAAAATACCTGCGGAAATTTGGAGAATAAATGAAACAGAGGTTAAAAAAGTTTTCATGAAAGAGAAAGAAGTTACCAATGTGGTTATCGATCCGGATGGAGCAACAGGCGATGTTAACCTCAATAATAATTCGTTTCCTAAAAAACCTGTCGAGACTAAATTCGATCAGTTGAAGAAAAATTGATGCTCTTTCGTCAGGATTTTAAAGTAGGAATTTTAGGTGGGGGCCAGCTTGGCAGAATGCTCATTCAATCAGGCATTGACCTCAATATTCAATTTTCTATACTTGATCCAGACACAGAAGCACCTTGCAAGCAGCTAGCAGAGTTTATTCAAGGGAAGCTTACTCATTTTGATACAGTCATGCACTTTGGAAAAAGTTGTGACCTTATCACGATCGAGATTGAAAATGTTAGTGTTGAGGCTTTGAAGGAATTAGTAAGGCAAGGCAAAAAAGTATTTCCGCAACCCGAGGTAATTGAACTAATTCAAGATAAGCGTACCCAAAAGGAATTTTACCGAAAGAACAATATACCAACGGCAGAATTTATTCTTGTTGATAGTAAGCAGGGTATAAAGAAGCATTTAGCCTTTTTACCGGCTGTCAATAAACTTGGCAAAGAAGGTTACGATGGACGTGGCGTACAAATCATCCGTAATGAAAAAGACTTTGAAAAAGCCTTTGATGCACCTAGCCTGTTAGAAAAACTTATTGACTTTGAAAAAGAAATTTCCGTAATCGTTGCACGAAATGAAAACGGAGAAATTGTTTCATATCCTGCAGTAGAAATGGTTTTTCATCCGGAAGCTAACCTGGTGGAGTACTTGTTTTCTCCTGCTCAAATCAGTTCTGCCGTTTCAAAAGAAGCGGATCAGCTAGCGCGTACCATTATTCAAAAGCTGAACATGGTTGGATTATTGGCGGTAGAAATGTTTGTTACAAAAGATGATAAGATTTTGGTCAATGAAGTCGCCCCTCGTCCGCACAACAGTGGCCACCAAACGATTGAAGCAAATATCACTTCACAATATGAACAGCACTTACGTGCGATTCTAAATTTGCCATTGGGTAATACCTCTTCCCGACAAGCCAGTGCAATGGTCAACCTATTGGGTGAAGAGGGATATTCGGGGTTGGCACAGTATCAAGGTCTTGAGGAAATTTTAAAATTGTCAGGGGTGCATGTGCATCTCTATGGAAAGAGGAACACCAAACCTTTTCGTAAAATGGGCCACGTTACAATTGTGGGAGATGATATTGAAAGTTTAAAAAAGAAAGCCAACTTTGTAAAACACACACTCAAAGTAATAGCATGAGCAAAGCACAAGTCGGCATTATCATGGGCAGTCAGTCAGATTTAAAAATCATGAAAGAGGCGGCAGAGTTTTTGGATGAGATGAAAATACCTTTTGAGTTGACCGTTGTTTCCGCGCACCGCACACCACAGCGCATGGTAGATTATGCTTCCACAGCACGCGCACGAGGATTGAAAGTAATAGTGGCGGGTGCTGGTGGGGCGGCACATTTGCCAGGGATGGTGGCATCACTCACCTCGTTACCTGTTATTGGTGTTCCAATAAAATCATCTAACTCGATTGATGGTTGGGATTCTATTCTTTCAATTTTGCAGATGCCCTCTGGCGTCCCTGTAGCAACGGTGGCTTTAAATGGAGCTAAGAATGCAGGAATTTTGGCAGCTCAAATATTGGGTTGTAATGATAAAGCAATTGCTAAGCGGTTAGATGCTTTTAAAGTCGGTCTTCGAAGGAAAGTTGAAGAATCATTTCAAGCCATTGAAAAAAAGGGTTGGAAAGAAGCCTGAAAAACGACTTAGAGAGCCCGGATCGCAAACAACCCAAAAAAAATGTAAATTGATCCCCTTATTCTCACTATCATGAGACCACACGAGAAAGGTTGGCTTAAAGATTATTTAGAGTTCCGTCAAGATCTGCACAAAGAATTTGCTGCTGATGGTAAGAAAGCTCCACATCCAGAGAAATCACTGTATCGAGTCGTTCAGCCAACCGGGTTAATGTATGGCAAGGCTGTTGATTCTTTGGAGTATCCAAATTCACAAGATTGGA
>JAYVPS010000299.1:0-3276 GCA_043757225.1 Cytophagales bacterium
GTCATTGCCCCATCCGTAAATGTCTTCCCATCATAGAACTTGGTGTCCCAACTGGTCATGTCATTGAATTCGTAGATTTTAACACCTGTGGTGTTATTAGCACCATTGGAGTTTCTATTACTCCGGGTACCCGTTCTCAACGTTCTATTTCCCTGATAGTATTTATCGATAATGATGTTTTGAGCTATTGATTCAATAGCGATTAAGAAGACAATGGCTGTTACGCCAAAGAATTTGAGAGATTTCATTAAAGTCAACTTTTTGTAAGTGTTTGGTCAAGGCTTCATACATAGACAGTGCCAACCGTAACCGCACAAAGATAAGTTGTTTTATACAATTTTTATTACTCAAATCTTACGTAAAAAGCTTGCAAATGATTTAAAAACACACTTTCGTAGATTTCTTTCCTTCAACTAATAAATTCTGAAATGGGATCTAAAAGCGAACCTCTTAAAACCGTGTTATTTTAGGGAAAATATTTCCCAAATAGAGATATTTAGCCGCCTCAACTTTTAGGAATTTTCTCTGGAGGCCTGATTCCAGATAGACCACACAGAAACTCAGGTCACCTAGAAAGAGGGTGTGGTTAGAATAAACACATAACTTTGAGCCAATGCCAACTATTACTGAATGAAACGAAGGAAAGTTTTGCTGGGGATATCACTGCTGACAGGTGGAGCAATTCTATCTTACTTTGGGTTTAAATGGATACGATTAAACTCGGACGCTGATCTGGATTATTTGAAGGCTTCAAAAAAATTGCTGGCCTCTATAGTAGATGTAATCATACCTAAAACAGATTCTCCTTCTGCGAGCGAGTGCAACGTCCATGAATTCATTATTAAAATGGTGACCGATTGCACCGAAGTAAATGCACAGAACAACTTTGTATTGGGCCTTAAGGCATTAGAAGATTACTGCTTATCAAAAGTCGACAAGTCTTTCTTAACCTGTTCTGACCAAGAGAAGATTCAAGCGCTTACTTATTTTGAGAACAAGGATAAGCCTCAACCTGGTAGTATTGGAAAAATTCAAAGAAAATTTATGGGAAAATCTTTTTTTGCAACATTAAGAGAGTACAGTGTGATAGGATATTTTTCATCTGAGCAAGGTGCTGAACAAGCACTGCAGTATTCTCATATCCCTGGCAGGTACAGTGCGTGCGAGCCTTATTCTCAGGGTAGAAAAGCTTGGGCAACTTTTTAATATCGTATGTTCATGAATCTTACTATAAAAGCCAAGGAACAAAATACGTACGATGCCATTGTAGTCGGCTCGGGGATCAGCGGAGGTTGGGCAGCCAAAGAATTATGTGAACGTGGCTTGAAAACATTGGTACTTGAAAGAGGACGAAATGTAGAGCACGTAAAAGACTATCCTACTGCTTTTAGTCATCCTTGGGAATTTGCCCATCATTTGAATAACACCGAAAAAGATAAAGCCGAAGACCCTATTCAAAGCACTGCCTACGATGAAGGCAACAAACATTTTTATGTCAGCGATAAAGATCATCCCTACATTCAAGAGGATCCCTTTCGGTGGATAAGAGGTTACCAGGTAGGAGGGCGGTCATTAACATGGGGCAGGCAGTGTTATCGGTTAAGCGATCTTGATTTTGAAGCTAATGCCAAAGAAGGTATTGCCGTTGATTGGCCTATTCGGTACAAAGATATTGAGCCGTGGTATGCGTATGCAGAAAAATTTATCGGGCTCAGTGGACGAAGCGAAAATCTGTCCCATTTGCCCGATGGTCATTTTCTTCCGCCCATTGAAATGAATTGTTTGGAAGATTATTTTGCGACAGAGATTGCAAAAAATTTTCCAGACAGGATTGTAACTCCAGCCAGAATGGCAAACCTTACCCAGTCGCACAATGGGAGGGGGCCATGCCAGTATAGAAACCTATGCAGTCGAGGGTGTCCATTTGGAGCTTACTTCAGCAGCAATGCAGCCACCCTTCCGGCAGCGAAGTTAACGGGTAACATGACGCTTAGGCCGTTCTCCATTGTACAAGAGGTGATGTATGATAAAGAATTAAAGCGTGCAGTAGGCGTTCGCGTGATTGATATGAACACGAAGGAAGCAACGGAATATTATGGGAAGATCATTTTCTTAAATGCGTCTACCATTGCTACTGCTTCTATTTTACTGAACTCAGTTTCTACTGAATTTCCTACCGGGTTAGGAAATTCGAGCGGACAAGTAGGGCACAATTTGATGGATCATTTTATTGGTACTGGGGCCGAGGGTGAGTTCGATGGCTTTCATGATAAATATTATTCGGGCCGTACCCCTGGTTCCCTTTACATTCCACGGTTTCGAAATATCAATCCGGCAACTGCCCAAAAAGAGTTCACAAGAGGGTATGGATTTCAAGGGCGGGCATTCCGTGAAAATTGGCAGGATAAAATGAGTTCAACTGAAGGTTTTGGTGAAAATTTTAAAGATAGCTTAACCACTCCAGGTAAATGGAAAATATGGATTGGTGCTTGGGGCGAGACATTACCGTATTATGACAATCAAGTAACATTAGATTCAGAAAAAGACAAATGGGGTATACCCTTAGTGCGGGTGAGTTTCAAGTATCAAGCGAATGAAGAGGCGATGAAGAGGGACATCCAGACAAGTGCCGAAGCGATGTTGCAAAAGACGGGCTTCAAAAATATTCATGGGTTTAGTTATGACGTACCAGGTGGTTCTTCTGTGCACGAAATGGGAACAGCCAGAATGGGTAGAGACCCAAAGACTTCTGTACTAAATGCATTCAACCAGTTGCATGATGTAAAAAACGTTTTTATTACCGATGGCAGTTGCATGACTTCTTCTGCAACCCAAAATCCTTCACTTACTTACATGGCATTAACTGCAAGAGCTTGTGCGTTTGCTGCAGAAGAGTTGAAGAAAGGGAATTTGTAACTTATCAAACTGTCATTGCGAACTTCAGGCAGGTTTGTGCTTGAGCCTGAAGCAATCTCCTATTTGAGGCTAAAATTAGGATTGATCTTACTCTCCTAATCCAATTTTACGTTTGATGTTCTTTACATTTTCGTTGTATTCTGCAGAGCTGTTGGTTGAAGTGCGCGTGTCGTGGTCTTTTTCTTTTTTGAACAGAGAGCCCATATTTGCAAAAGCCATGGCAACTCTATTTCTTACTGCATTAGTAAGGGTGCCATCCATGCTAATTGTTCGTGTGCCTGTCCATACCCTAGATTTATTGGTCATCACGCCTTTTACCTTCCCGTATTTCATTAAGTCAAAGGCAAGTCGCCCATCTTC